>NZ_JBJDRF010000030.1:0-65400 GCF_044987305.1 Novosphingobium sp. ZW T3_23 | reverse complement strand
GACCGGCATCCGCTGCTTCATAGGCCTTCGACTTCATCTGGTTGAGAAGGTCGGAAATCTGCTCGGCACCGGCGATCGCGGTGTCGGTGACGCTCTTCGCGTTGTTGAGCGAGGAGGTGACCGCACCTAGGCCGCCGAGGTCGCCACGCAGGGTCTGAGCCACGGTGTACTTCGACGAATCATCCTTGGTCGAGGCAACGGCCAGACCGGTGTTGATGCGGCTCTGCACCTGGTTCATGCCCTTGTTGGTCGCGTTGAGGCTCTGGAGAGCGGCCATCGCGCCAGCATTGGTGTTAACCGAAAACGCCATTATGGTCTTCCTTCTAGAAAAGCAGGCCGAGTTCTGCGGCCAGATGACGGGAGCGCCGCCATGCGCACAGCTGGTTCTTCCGGCTGCATCTTCATTCTAGGAAGGGTGAAGAAGGCTCCGGAATTTTCAGAAAAAATTTTGTGGTGCCAAGGGCGGGGCAATTCTTCTTGGGGCGAACCTAGGTTGGGTGGCGGGATTGACTGTGCAGATGCAAGAATGGCCTCTCCGGCAACTGCCGGAGAGGCCATTCTTGTCGCAACAGTACGCCCGATCAGAACGGGAAGAGGGCGTCGTAGATCTGTTGTCCCCAGCGCGCCTGCTGCGCGTCGGTAAGCTGGCCGCGTCCGCCGTAGCTGATCCGGGCTTCGGCGATCTGGGAGTGCTTGATCGAGTTGTCGCGGGCGATGTCCTCGGGCCGGATCACGCCGGTGACGACGAGTTCGCGCAGCTCGTAGTTCACCCGCACTTCCTGCTTGCCGCGGATCTGGAGGTTGCCGTTGGGCAGCACGCCGATGACGGTGGCGGCCACGGTCATGTTGATCTGCTCGCTGCGGGTGGTGTTGCCCACGCCCGTGGCGCTGGACTTGGAGTCCGTGCTGACCAGGCTGGAGGGGTCGGGGTTGCCGGGCAGGATCTTGGGGATCACGGTTTCAAGGCCGAGCAGTGCGGCGATGCCGCTGTTCTCGCTGCCGTTGCGGGTGCGCGTGGTCGAATTGGCGACTTGCGCGTTATCGGCAATGTTGATCCGGATCGTCACGATATCACCGACGCGCGAGGCACGCTGGTCGCGGAAGAAGGCGCCGCCGCCCGTCCGAAACAGCGAGGCGCCGCGTGCCGCATCGGCGCTGCGGCCGTTTTCCGCCAAGGCGCGGTCGTCCACCGAGTGATTGCCCAGCGACGGTTCGAGCCGAGGCGCCACCGGATCTTCCGCCTCCGACATCTTCGGCGGCTTGCCCACGTTCTTGAGCCGGCCGACCGAGCCGCAGCCCGAGAGCAGGCTGGCGGCGAGAAGTACGGCAACGAAAGGTGCGAAACGGTTCTTCACGGCCGGCTTCTCCCTACTGCGCGGTGATGCGCACGTCGCCCGAGCCGACGGCAACGGCATCGAGCGTGCGGTTGGTGGCGAGGTTCAGCACGCGCACCTGCTGTCCCTTGCCGCCGTCGCTGAGCGCGCGTCCGGCCGACGTGATCTTGAGCGCGCCGGAGACGAGCGAGATGGTCACCGCCTCGCCGCGCCGCACCAAGCGGGGCGGGGTGATGTCGGTGGAGCGTACCGGCGCGCCGGCGTTGAGGCGGCGCACCGCCTCCTGTCCCGCCGCTTCCGCCGGGCTGAGCGCATTGCGCGCGATCGCGGGGAAGACCGGGGCGGTGACGAAGTCCGCCGCCGTGAGGACTTCGCCGCGTTCGACGGTGCGGGCGAGGACCGGTGCGGGTTCGCCGGAGGGCATTGCCGGGGCGACAGCCAGGGCGGGGGCGAGAAGGAGTGCGGTGAGCATGGCCTTAGCTGATCTGCGTTGAGGTCTGGAGCATCTCGTCAGCCGTCTTGAGCACGCGGCTGTTCATCTCGTAGGCGCGCTGGGCGGTGATGAGCGAGGTGATTTCCGAGACCGGATTGACGTTCGAGGCTTCGACGAAGCCCTGGCTCAGGGTGCCGAACGAAGGCTGTCCCGGCGTCGAGACGGTGGGCTGGCCGGACGCGCCGGTTTCCAGGAACAGGTTGGAGCCGATCGCTTCCAGGCCTGCTTCGTTGACGAAAGTCGCCAGTTCGAGCTGGCCGACGGTCTGCATCTCGGCCTGTCCGGCGATCTTCACCTGGATTTCGCCGGTCTTGGAGACGGTGACGTCCAGCGCGCCTTGCGGGATGGTGACGTTCGGCTGGACGAGATAGCCGTCGCTGGTGACGAGTTCGCCCTGGTCGGACAGCTGGAACGAGCCCGCGCGGGTATAGGAGACGTCGCCCGAAGGCATCGTGACCTGGAAGTAGCCGGGGCCATCGATCGCCATGTCGTAGGTGTTGCCGGTGTTGGTCAGCGCGCCCTGTTCGGTGATGCGATAGACGCCGCCGGTGCGCACGCCCGCGCCGATCTGGATGCCGGTGGGAACCTTGGTGCCGCTGTCGCTCGTATTGGCGCCGGGACGCGAGACCTGCTGGTAGAGCAGATCCTGGAATTCCGCGCGCTGGCGCTTGAACGCCGTGGTGTTCATGTTGGCGATGTTGTTCGAGATGACATCGACGTTGGTCTGCTGGGCAAGCATGCCCGTGGAAGCGATGGAGAGAGAACGCATGGTGGCTCCTCGTTAGTATAGGATGAGGTTGGAAACGGGTTTACGATCAGCCGACGCGGCTGAGCCGGTCGATGGCACGCTTGCGCATGTCGTTCAGGTCGGAGGAAAGGCGCTGGCTGGTCTGGTACGAGCGCAGGATTTCCACCATGTGCGTGGTTTCGGTGATCGGCTCGACGTTTGACGCTTCCACGCCGCCGGTCTTGAGCTTGGTCTGCGCCGCCGCGAGCATCCGGCCGTTGGCCCCGGTGAGCATGCCGTCGCCGCGCGGCTCCAGCATGTTCTCGTCGGCGAAGTCGGTCACCGCCAGGCGTCCGACCGGGCCGTCGCCGGCCATGACGGTACCGTCCTCGGTGATCGAGACCTGGTTCTTGAGGTCGGCGGGGATGGCGATCGGCTGGCCGTTCTCGTCCAGCAGGCGCTGCCCGCCGGACGTGGCGAGTTCGCCCGTGCTCAGGATCTTGACGAAACCGGCGCGCGTATAGGCGACGCCGCCTTCGGGCGTTTCGACGTTGAGGTAGCCGGGGCCGTCGATCATGACGTCCAGCGCATTGCCGGTCGACTGGAAGGCCCCCTGCGAGGCGTCGTGCACGGCGCCATAGTCCAGCACGAAGGAGGTCTTGCGCGCATCCTCGACGGGCGCATCCTTCACCGTCTCGACATATTCGTGGAACAGCGCCTGCTCGCGCTTGTACCCCACGGTACTGGTGTTCGCCATGTTGTTGGCGGTGATGTCGAGCTGGCGGCGCAAGGCCTGCTCATGGCTCAGCAGAACGAAGGAAGAGACGTCCATTCGGGCACCTTGCGAAAAAGTTCCAGATATTCGGCGCTAGGCAGATTTTGCCGCTCAGCTTTCCTATAATAGAGGCGAAATCGCGAAAGCGGATGCGCGAACACCATTTCGGTGCAGGGGGCGCATCCCAGGAGCCAAGGGGATGAATGTGTCCAGCGACGACGTGATCGACATTACGGCGGTCGATGTGCCGGAACCCAAGAAGTCCGGTAAGAAAATGCTGGTTATCGGCGGGGCTGCGGTCCTGGCGTTGCTTGCGGGCGGCGGCGGGGCCTGGTGGTTCATGCGCGGCGGCGACGAAGGCGGTGCCGAGCATGAGGCCAGTGCCGAAGCAGGGTCCGCCGAGGGCGACAAGTCATCCTATATCGAAGTGCCGCCGATGATCGTCAACTTGCGGGGCAGCGACAGCCAGGCGCGCTTCCTGAAGCTGCGCTTCATCATCGTCGCCGCCGACGGGAAGACCGACAAGGTCAAGGACAAGCTCCCGGCCGTGCTCGACGCGCTGCAACCCTTCCTGCGGGAACTCCGGCCCGACGACCTCAACGGTTCGGCGGCGGTGTTCCGCATCAAGGAAGAGATGATGACGCGGGCCACCCAGGCGCTGGGCGCCGGCATGGTCAAGGACGTGCTGATCCAGGACCTCGTCCAGCAATGAGCGACGATTTCGACGACTTCATCCTCCCCGATCCGCCCAAGGTGGGCGCGATCAACGACGACATGTTCGACCAGGACAGCATCGATGCGCTGTTCGGGTTCGACAGCGACATGCCGGCACAGCCCAAGAGCGGGCTGAAGGCGATGATCGAATCCAACGTGATCAGCCACGAACGGCTGCCCATGCTGGAAGTCGTCTGCGAACGCATGGTGCGCTCGTTCGCCACCAGCATGCGCAACCTCACCTCGGACGCGATCGACGTAAGCCTGGAGGAGATCACCTCCACACGCTTCGGCGAGTTCATGAACCGCGTGGCGCTGCCGGCGATGTTCGGTGTATTCCAGGTAACGGAGTGGGAAAACTACGGCGTGGTCACGGTCGATTCCGGCCTGATCTACGCGGTGGTCGACGCGCTTCTGGGCGGTCGCAAAGGGTCGCGCCCGATGCGTGTCGAAGGTCGTGCCTTCACCACGATCGAGACCATGCTGGTGTCGAAGATGGTGCAGTTGGCGCTCGACGATCTCTCTCAGGCGTTCGAGGCCATCGAGCCGGTGACGATGATGGTGGAGCGCATGGAATCGAGCCCGCGCTTCGCCGCGATCGCCGGGCCGAGCAACATCGCCGCCGTCGCCACGTTCCGCGTCGACATGGAAGGGCGGGGCGGCAAGTTCTCCGTCCTGCTGCCTTACGCCACGATCGAACCGGTGCGCGACAAGCTGCTGCAACGCTTCATGGGCGAAAAGCTCGGCCGCGACCGCATGTGGGCCGCGCACATGGCCAAGGAACTCTACAGTACCGAAGTGACCGTGGACGTGGTGCTCGGCGAGAAGCTGATGAGCCTGCGCGACGTGATGACTCTCAAGGTGGGGCAGACGATCGCCCTCAGCCACAGCCCGAACGATGCGCTTCAGGTCCAGTGCGGCGGCGTGCCGCTGGGCCGCGCGCATATCGGCCAGCGTTCAAGCAATATCGCCATTCGCATGGCCACAGACATTTCCAAGGGGTATCCGAAATGACCTTCGCCACAACGATCAATGCCGTGCTGATCCTGGTTTGCCTCTCCGTGCTCGTGCAGAGCGCGCGGATGAGCCGCCGCCTGCGCACCCTGCGCGATACCCAGCTTGCCGAAGGCGTGGCCCAGATGGAACGGGCGACCGGCCAGGCCCGCATCGTGCTGGGCGATCTCAAGCGCGTGCTGGCAACCGATGGCCAGGCCCAGGCCACCGCCATCGCCGCCGCCGAGGAAATCCGCGACGAACTGACCCTGATGGTCGGCATCGGCAATGCCGTGGCGGACCGCATCATGGAAGCCAACGCCAAGACGCCCAAGGCAGAGGAACAGGCACCGAAGAAGCGCGCCGTCCGCAAGCCGCGCACGGCCAAGCCCAAGACCGCCGCCAGGCCCAAGGCCACCGACGCCGAGAAGGTCGTCGCCGGCATTCTCGAGGCCGAGAAGGTCGCCGCTCCCGGCCGCACCCGTTCGCGCCGCAAGGTTGCCGTGCCGGCCGCGATCAACGATGCCAGCGGCGTCGTGCGCGATATCGCCACGGCCCGCGCGTCGCGTGAAAGCGCCGTTGCATGATCAAGCGCGAGGCTTTCGGGCCTATCGGCGGGATGCTTGCGCCGGTCCGTGCCCTGGTGACGCCTTCCCGGCTGATCCTGGCCGTGGCCGGTGTGGCGGCGGTCGCCAATGCCATCGCCCTGGCCGCTCCGCCGGTCAGCAGCGTCAAGGGCGACTCCGGCCGCCTGGGCGCTTCGCTTCAGGACGCCACCGCGCAGCGCGACAAGGTGCTGGCCGCCGAGCGCCGCAAGCTGGAAATGCGCGAACAGGCGGTCAAGGCCAGCGAGGCGCGACTGGCCGGGCAGGCCCAGCAGGAACAGGCCGCGGCCGCACCAGCGCCGGGACGTGGCGGCGCTCCGGAACCGGAAGTGCCCTATGACAACCTCGCGCGTATCTACCAGACGATGAAACCGCAGCGCGCCGCACCGATCTTCGAGAAGCTCGACATCGAGGTCCAGGCGCAAGTCGCGCGTCGCATGCGCGAACGGGCGACGGCGCAGATCATGGCCTACATGACGCCGAGTTCCGCCGTCGAACTGTCGATGGCGTTGGCCGGGCGCAAGGTCATCAAGGCGCCGCCTTCCGCTCCGCCTCAGCCGAGGCGTGGCAAACCGCAGGCCCTTGCGGCGGCGGGCAAGCCGGCGCAGCCGGCAGCGCCTCCCGCGCAGTAACGAAAAAGCCCCCATCCGGTCCGGACGGGGGCTTTTTTCATACCGTCGTCCCGGACCTGATCCGGGACCGCTGGCAATTCTTGAGGCGATAGCTTGCGTGAGAGCGCCCTGCCGCGACGTGGGCCGTTCACGGCCAGCGGTCGCGGATCAAGTCCGGGACGACGAGCGGCCGAGCCGTCAGCCCTCGTCGGCGGAGACCTTCACGATCAGCACTTTCTCGATGCCCTTGTCGAGGCGCTTGAGCGGCGGCGCCACCATTGCCGAAAGGCGGGCGACGTTGACCGGCGTATAGGGCGAGGCGTGAAGCCGCGCGAACTCGATCGCGGCGGCCAGCGATGCGGCGCGCAGTTCGGGCATGCGCTTGGCCAGTTCGGCGGCATTCTCGGCAGACTTCGCTTTCACCGTGATGGACAGGTGAAGCACGCCGTCGATGCGGCCGCTGTCGACGATCGGCGCATCGATCGGTTCCATCACCACGAACGAGGGGTCGGGCGCCGGGACGGCATCGGCTTTCTTGGTTTCGGCCTGAGCCGAAGTCGCCGCCGCGGCTGCCAGGGAACAGGCGATGACCGGCCGGACACGCCGCAAGGTCTTGCGGGCGTCGATACGGGAAGAGGCGGAAGGCGGCATCGGTGACTCCGGATCGAGCCGTCCGGCGCGGACCGTCCGGCGGCTTCTTCCTCTATAATAGAACGAAACCCCAGGAGTCAGGTTAACATGAGTGACGATCGGCGTCCGGCGAAAGTCAGGGTATTTTCCTCTGGATCGGGCGGCCCATCGAATCCGGGCCAGCTGAATCCGGCCCAACCCGGCGCTGTCCCGCCCAATCCCCCCAATCCGGCCAATCTGGGGCGCCGCCGCACCGATGCCCCGCAGCTTGCCGTCGATGGCGCCGCGCCGCAAGCGGTCCAGCGCGGGGGTGCGTTGTGGGTGGTTTTCGCCGTTATCCTGTTTCTCATCGGCAGCGCGCTTGGCGGCGTACTGTTCACGATGTCGGTCCTGTTTCCCGGAGCCTTGCTGTGATCCTTACCCGTCTGCTGGCGACGGCCGCGCTGGTGCCCGGTGCAGCCCTGCTGGCCGCGCCCGCCGCTTCACCCACCACTTCACCGGCTGCCCCAGCCACCACTGGGGCCACGGGAGCGCCCGCTTCGGCGGCAAAACCCACCTCTGGCCCCGCGCCTAAAGCCGTGGCGCTGCCACCGGCGCCGCGCCTGCCGGGCTTCGCTGCCGATCTGGCGCAGCAACCCGCGATCGTCGGACCGGCGGCCTGGATGAAGCTGACGGAACAGGATGCCTGGACCCGCATCGCCCGCGCGCCTCGACCCGAACGCCAGCAGGCGCGCTGGAACTATGCCCGCAGCCTGATCGGACAGGAGCGCGGCGGCGAGGCTTTCGGTGTGCTGGAGGTCATGCGGCAGGACGATCCCGACCTGGAGATGGTCGATACCTTCCGTTTGGCGCAAGGCGCCGCCCTTACGTTGCTGAGCCGCTATCCGGACGCCCTTGCCGCGCTGGGTGCGCCCGGACTGGGTGCGAACTCCGAGGCCTGCGCCTGGCGGCTGCGCGCCCTGGCGCAGAGCGCGCTCGCCGAGCAGGCCCTGCAACAGCTCGATTGCGCGCGGCCTGCGCTCAAGACGCCGCGGCCCAGGGCCTTCATTCTGGCGGCTGCCCGGGCCGCCGTGGAGGGCGGCGCGCCGGACAAGGCGATGCAATGGCTGGCACCCCTGCCTGATCGCGATCCGGCGGCGAACCTCTATCGCGGACGCGCCGAACTGGCGCTCGGCCATGTCGATCAGGCGCGGCTGCGGTTCGCGCGGGTGGAACGTTCGGGCTCGATGGAGCAGCGCATGGATGCGCGGCTGAGCGAGATCGAGTCCGAGGTCGCCCACAAGGCGGTCGGGCCCGAAGCGGCGCTCAAGCGGCTCGATGCGATCCGCTATGCCTGGCGCGGCGACGCCATCGAGGAACGCGCGCTGCGCCTGACCTACAAGCTCTACGATGCCCGCGGCGACCTGTCCGGGGCGCTGGCCGCAGGCGCTGCCCTGTTCCGCTACCACGACGTGGCGCGCCAGGGGGCGGACTTTCTGCCGGGCCTGCGCACCAAGCTGACGACGGCGCTCGATCCCGCCCGCAAGCTGCCGCTGGACAAGGCGGCGGGGCTCTACTGGGACTACCGCGATATCGCGCCGGGCGGGGCGGAGGGAGACCTCATGGCCAGCCATCTGGCCGAGCGCCTTCAACAGGCCGGACTTTACGAACGCGCAGGCGACCTGCTGACCTATCAGCTGTTCGTACGCGCGGGCGATCTGGCGCGCGGGCCGCTCTCGGCGCGGGTGGCGACGCTGTTCATCCTGGCCGGACGACCCGATCGCGCGCTGGACACCCTGCGCAAGTCGGACGACCCGTCCTTCCCCGACGCCATGATCGCCGCGCGCAAGCGGGTGGAGGCGGCGGCACTCAGCCAGATCGGCCGTATCGACGAGGCCATGGCCGTGCTTCAGGACGTGCCGGACGCAGATACCCTGCGCGCCGAGATCCTCTGGAAACAGCGCGACTGGGCGCGCTATGCCGAAGCTTCGGCATCCGGGCTCCCCACGGGGCGGGCGCTCGACGCCGTGGGCCAGGCAGTCGTCCTGCGCCACGCGATCTCGCTGGCCATGCTGGGGCGCGAGGAAGCCCTGTCGGGCCTTCACGGGCGTTATGCGGCGGCGTTCCAGGGGCTCCCCTCGGCGCCTGTCTTCGAGATGCTTACCGGCAGCCCCAAGGAGGCCAACGGGCCGCAACTGGCGCGCGCCATGGCAGCGATGCCTTCGGCCAGCCCGGCGGGCGATTTCGCAGATCTGCTGGAGCGAGCGCCCGGAAGCGTCGCGCCGAAAGGCTGAAGGCGAGGAGCAAGAGCATTTTCTAATCAGGTGGAATCACCTGATGACTCGGAAAATGCGGCAAACGAGAAACTTGGAGCGGGTGATCCGGTGCAACCGGATCACCCGCTCAAGGATACGAAAAAGGGCGCCGGGATCACGATCCCGACGCCCTTTTTCATGTGCTGCCCTGGCGGCATTCCTTATTTCAGGAATTGCGCCAGCGACATCGAATTGAGCTGCGCGAAGACGGAATAGCTCGCTTCAAGAATGGTCTTGCGCTGAGTGATGTCGATCGCGACCTGGCCAAGATCGGCATCCTCGACCGAGCCGATCAGTTCCTTGAACAGGTCGATCCGGTCGTCCGCGCGTTCGCTGAGCTGTTCGACCTTGTTCTGGTTGCGGCCATTGGTGGCGTTCACCGTGCGGACGTCGGTGATGCCGGTATCGAGCTGCGCGAGGGCATCCGTGATCGCCTGCTTCTGGGCATCCGTCAGCTTCTCGCCGAAGGGTCCGGCTTCGGCAAGCGTGCGGAAGGCAGGGATGAGGTTGGTGGCGACTTCGCTGGCGCCCACGCCATATTCCAGTTCGACGCTCTCTCCGATGCGCGTGGACTGGCGCACGCTGTCATTGGCGAAGGCATCGGCGGCATCGAGGCCGATCGTGTCCTGTAGCGTCTTGGGAAGGAAAGGGCTGCCCGAGGTCTGCGATCCCGCGAAGAGGGGAATGCCGGCTTCGTTGGCGTTCAGAGCCATGCGCAGGTCGCCGAAGGAACTCTCGACGATAGCCTGGAGGCCCGGCGAATCGCCCGTGCCCAGCGCGGTCATCAGTTCCGTCCTCATCTTCGTGAGCGAGGTGTCGATCTGGCCCAGATTGGCGTCGTAGAGCGACAGCGTGGTGGAGACGCGGGCGGTGTTGCTCTTGTACGATTCCTGCTGGGCCAGCATCGAGCGTGCCGAAAGGGTTCGCACCGCATCGAGGCCGAGGCCCGCGTAGTCGGTCGCTTTCTTGCCGGAGTTGAGCTGAAGCTGGCTTGTCGCCAGGTTTTCCTGCGAGCGCGACATGGCGCTGGCGAGCGTGCGCTGGAGGGGGATCGTCGCTACGCGGGTCATTGTCTGGTCCTCGTCTTTTCGAAAATTAGCGGATCATGCCGAGCAGTTCGTCGTACATGTCCGAAGCGGTCGACATCACGCGTGCCGCAGCCGAATAGCTGTTCTGGAGAATGACCATCTGCGCGAGTTCCTCGTCCACGTTGACGCCGGAGAACGAATCGCGTCGATCAAGGGCATCGCTGAGGCGCGAGGAAGCATCGTTGTAGTTGGTTAGCGCCAGCGAGGCCTGCGAGCCGGCGCTGCCGAGCAGGCGATTGGCGAAATTGCCGATCGTGCTGCTGCCGTCCTTGCCGAAGTCCACGGTGCTGGACAGGGCGTCCACGAAGCCGGAGACGTTGCGGATGTCGCCCGAACCGATGGCCTTCTCGCCCACGGCTGCCGTAAGCTGGAGCTGCGCCAGCGGCAGCTTCGTCGGGTCCGCCAGGATATTGGCGGGCACTTCGGCCGAGCCAAGCCCGCTGGCGGCCCCGGTCAGCCCGGACAGCGCCGAGAAGGAAAGGCCGGTTCCCGCGCGGTTGGTCGAATCCGAGGGGATCGAGATCGTCGAACCGGAACTGGCGGTGTTGGAGTTGAACTGCACGCGGCCGCGATCGTCCAGCGCGAAGCTGCCATAGGCCGAAAGCGGGCTGCCGTTGAGTTCGGTGACGAGATCGCCCCAGGTCGATCCGGCCGAGCCCGTGAGCGTATATTCGGTCAGGATTTTGCCGGTCGGGTCGCGCAGGACGATCTGGGCGGTCTCACCGGTGCCGAAGCCATGCGGATCGGTGGCGGTGAAGCCCGAGGGTGCCAGGGCGCTGCTGTCCGAACGGATCAGGTTGTTGAGCCCGAAGAACTGCGAGAAGCCCACGCCCGCGCGGTCGCTGGGGGTGGTCGGATCCTGCGCGATGGCAATGCCGTTCGCGTTGGAATTCGCGCTGATCGACAGGACGCCGTCGGTGAAGCTGGCCGACCCGTCAGGCGCCAGGCCGGCGTTGATCGCGGCGATCGCATCGTCGACGGTGGCGGTGGGGCCCAGGGCGTCGAAATCGATCGTCGCCTTGGAGACCAGCGTGCCGTCCTTGGCCACGACAGCGAAAGTCGCCTTGCCGGTGAAGCCGAACCGGTCTGTGCCGACCAGGCCGTTGTTCTGGCCCGTCAGCGACTGGGGCGCGGGGAAGGTGGTGCCTTCGTTGGAAACCTTGTTCAGAGCCTCGGCCATGCCGGTGAACAGCTGGCCAAGTTGCTCCGAGAAGTTGGGCAACGCCCGGTCGCGAATGTCGAGCAGGCCGCCGAGCTTCCCGCCGACTGCCGTGGAATCGATCTTCTCGCCGGTGGAGGCGCCGATCACGCCGTTGTCGGAGGCGAAGCGGATGTCGATCGCCGGATAGGTCGCCTGGGAGGCGGCGGCGCCCGAAGGGTAACTCAGCTGGCGCAGGCGCTTGTCCAGCAGAACCTGGCCGGATGCGCTGTCGATGGTCACGCGGCCGTCGCTCTGCTCGCGCACGGTCACGTTCATCATCCCGCTCAGTTCCTCCAGCGCGGACATGCGCTCGTCGGCGGGGCCGGAGACGCTCTTGCCCAGGCCCTGGAGGCGAGCGACCTCGCTGTTGAGGTCGTGGATCTTCTTGAGCAGCACATTGGCGCGGTCGACCGTGTCGGAGACTTCGCTCTCGACATCGGCCTGGAGGTTGGCAACGTCGCCCTGCAACTGGTTCAGGCTCTGGATCGTGTCGGAGACATTGCCGGTGAACAGCGCGATCGACTGGGCCGAACCCTGAAGACTGGCGATCTGCGACACCGAAGTGGTGATCGCGTTCAGGCGCGCGGCGATGCCCGACTTGGAATCGGTGGAGCCAAGCAGCGATTGCAGGCGGTCGAGGTAGGTGGAGGCCGCTTCGCTGCGGCCGGCTGCGCCCGCGCGCTGGTAGACGGCGTTCTCCAGGAACTTGTCCGCCACGCGCGAGGGCTCGCCGACGACGACACCGCTGACCTTCCCACCCGCCACGCCGGTGGTGAGCGCCGGCTTCTGCCTTGCGTAACCCACCGTGTTGACGTTGGCGATATTGTTGGAAACCGTCGCCATTCCGGATTGAGAGGCCGAGAGGCCGGACATTGCGGAATTGAGTATCTGGTTGAGGGACACGGTTCTGGTCTTCCTGAAAGTATCGCCGGGAAAGGTAAGGTCTTGGGGAAGTCGGCCGGAGCGTTTTCACTTCGAATGAAAACGCTCCGGTCTTTCGGGCAAGGTCAGCGCTTCAGGTTGCTGACTTCCTGGAGCATGTCGTCGACGGTCGTGATGATCTTCGACGAAGCGCTGTAGGCGCGCTGGAACAGGATCATGTTCGAGAATTCCGACGCCAGGTCGACGTTCGAGGCTTCCAGAACGCCCGCCGCGATCGATCCGCCGCCGAGCGCGCCGGGCTCGTTGATCGCGACGTTGCCCGAAGTGGCCGAGGCGATGTAGGCGTTGCCGCTGGTGCGGGTCAGGCCGTCCGGATTCTGGAAGGTGGCGATCGGCAGCTGGTAGATCGCACGGGTGGTGCCGTCGTCGAACACGGCGCTGACGATGCCGGTGTCCGAAATCTCGACCGATGCCACGGTGCCCAGCACGCCGCCGTCCACGCTGGACGAAAGCAGGGCGGAATCGCTGCCGAACTGGGTCAGGCCGTTAAGCCCTCCGTCGGTGCCGAGGCCGAGCGTGATCGGCGTGGAGCCGGCGCCGTTGGACCAGCCGATGTCAAGGTCGGCGAAGAGCGCGGCATCCGAACCGGCAAGGTCGAGGCTGCCGTCGGCATTGAACTTCACGGTGCCGCTGGCGAGAACGCCGTTGGTGATGGCCGCGCCGTTCGAGCTGGCGATCTGCGCGGGATCGCCGGAAATCTCGGCAACCCATTCGTTAGCGGCAGTCTTGACGTAGTTGAACGTCAGGGTGTGCGCGGTGCCCTGCGCATCGTAGATCTCGACCGAACGCGAGAACTGCGGCGACAGCGCACCCGAGGCCATGGAGCCGGGGACATAGGCGCCGGTGATCGGGGTCGCGGTGGAATCGAGGTTCGCCCGCATCGAGATCTTGGTGGTGGGCAGCGCCGCGCCGGTCAGCGAGTTCGGGCGGATGGGCTCCAGCGAATCCATGCTGCCGTTGTTGGTGTAGCTGCCGTTGGCGTCGAGCGGCCAGCCGGTCAGGTAGTAACCGGCAGTGTTGCGCAGATAGCCGTCGGCATCGGGCGTGAACGAACCGGCGCGGGTATAGGCGATCTGGCCGCTGGTGTCGGCGCTGGAGCGCACGACGAAGAAGCCGGCGCCGTCGATGCCGATGTCGGTCAGGCTGCTGGATGCCTGGAGCAGGCCCTGCTTGGAGATGAGCGCCTTGGGCGCGGCGGTGACGCCACCGGCCGAATAGCTGCTCTTCATCTTGCCGTCGGTGACGAGCGTCTGGAACTGGGCGGAAACGCCCTTGTAGCCGATGGTGTTGACGTTGGTGATGTTGTCCGCGACCGTGGCCATGGCGCTCGCCTGCGCGCCGAGGCCGGAAACGCCGGCATAAAGAGCTGAATAGAGGCTCATGTGGTTCTCCTGTGCGTGACGGCCGGGGTAAAGGCGTACCGGCCACCGAACAGAGCCATTGTAGGAAGAATTGCGATCCTACCCTGATGAGCCGTCACGAAAATTTGTAACGGATTGCCACGGACATGTCTCAGTCATCCTATAAATGAGGCAGATGTCACGGGGGCAATGGACATGACTCTTCGCATTTCGCTTCGCAATGGGGAGCCGGTAATCGTGAACGGCGCGGTTTTGCGGGCCATGGGCCGTACCGACCTGGTGGTCGAGAACGAGGCCACGATCCTGCGCGGGCGCGACGTAATGAAGCCGGAGGAGGCAACCTCTCCGGCGCGCCAGCTCTATTTCGCCTGCATGATGGCCTATATCGACCCCGCCGATCTTGCGCGGCATCAGCAGGTTCTGCTGGCACGGCTGGAATCGCTGATGCTGGCGCTGGAAACCGCCGAGGCCAAGGCCGTCTGCATCCGCTTCGCGCAGAAGGTGGCGACCGGCCAGTTCTATAATGCGCTGGCGGACTGCCGCTGGCTGATCGGCTACGAATCCGACGCGCTTTCGCGCCTGGCGGAAGCGGCCGGCGTGCAGAACGCCGAAGCCGCGCCCGAAATCGCCCCCGCAGACTGACGCGGGAAGGGGGCCATGGCTAGTCTAGCCGCCGCTGCCGCAGGTCTTCGCCTGCTCACGCCGGACCTCCGCTATGGCCGGGTCGTGGCCGTGCGCGGCGCGCTGATCGAGGTTGAGGGCCTGTCGGGCGCCGCCCAGATCGGCTCTCGCGTCACGCTCAATTCGCCCACCGGCCAGGTGGAAGCGGAAGTGACGGGGCTGGACCGGGGCATCGCCCACTGCATGCCCTTCAGCGAGCCGCAGGGCATCGCTTCGGGATCGCGCGCCAATCTTTCCGCCAGCCAGTTCGCCCTGCGGCCTTCGAGCGGTTGGCTTGGCCGCATGGTCGATGGCCTCGGCCGTCCGGTCGACGGCAAAGGACCGCTCGAACAGGGCGCCATGCTGCGCAAGATCAAGGCCTCGCCGCCGCCGGCCTCGGCGCGCGCGCGGGTGGGTTCACGCCTTTCTACCGGGGTGCGTGCACTCGATCTCTTCGCGCCGCTGTGCAGTGGCCAGCGCCTGGGCCTGTTCGCCGGATCCGGCGTCGGCAAGTCGGTGCTGCTCTCGATGCTGGCGCGTTGGACCGAGTGCGACGTCGCGGTGATCGGCCTGATCGGCGAGCGTGGCCGCGAAGTGCAGGAATTCGTGCAGGACGATCTCGGCGAGGAGGGCCTCGCCCGCAGCGTCGTCGTCGTCGCCACTTCGGACGAGCCCGCGCTGATGCGTCGCCAGGCTGCCTGGACCACCTTGACCGTGGCCGAGCATTTCCGCGACCAGGGGCTCAACGTGCTCTGCCTGATGGACTCGGTCACCCGCTTCGCCATGGCGCAGCGCGAGATCGGCCTGGCCAGCGGCGAGCCGCCCGCGACCAAGGGCTATACGCCCACCGTCTTCGCGGAACTGCCGCGCCTGCTGGAACGCGCCGGACCGGGCCTTCCGGGGCAGGGCACGATCACCGGACTGTTCACCGTGCTGGTGGACGGCGACGATCACAACGAGCCGGTGGCCGACGCGGTACGCGGCATTCTCGACGGACATATCGTCATCACCCGCCAGATCGCCGAGCGTGGCCGCTATCCCGCGATCGACGTGCTCAAGTCGGTGTCGCGAACCCTGCCGCACTGTCTGGGCGAGGAGGAGAACCATATCCGCCTTGCTGCGCGCCGCGAAATGGCGACCTACAAGGACATGGAAGAGATGGTCCGTCTGGGCGCTTATCGCGCCGGGTCGAGCGCCGAAGTGGACCGCGCCGTGGCGCTGGCTCCGCGCATCGAGGACTTGCTGAAGCAGGGCAAGCAGGATCGCGGCTTCGCGCAGGAGAGTTTCGAGGCGCTCGCGGCGCTCATGGAGGTCACCGATGAAGACGCCCTATGACGCCGCGCTGCGGGTGCAGCAGCGCGAGATCGACGAGATGAGCGCGGCGATCAGCACCCATTCCGGCGTGCTGGGCGAAGTCGAAAAGGCGCGGGACCGGGTCTCCCGGTCGATCACGCGCGAAGCCGGTCTGGCTGCGGGCGACATGGCGGTCTGTTCGCACGCCTATCTCCAGCGGATGCGCGGCGAGCGTCGGCAACTGGCGGCGACGCAAGTCGTGCTGAAGGCCAAGCTCGACGAACTGCGCGACCAGGCGGTCGATGCCTATGGCACATTCCGCGCGATCGAGACGGCGGCGGACGGCTTCCGGCAGGATGCCCAGCGCGTGATCGCCAATGCCGAGCAGGCGGGGATCGATGATTTCGCGGCAATGTCCTTCATCAAGGCGCGTCGTGCGATGCGCCGGGAAGATTCGCGATGATCGAGGGTGCGGCCGGTGCGACGATGGGCCATGCCGCTCTCGGAGCCCAGACCGGCAACCTTCAGGGGTTGACCCCGGCGCAGAAGGCGCAGCTTATCTACACCCAGGCCCGCAGCGAGCTTTCCGGCCGCCTGTGGCGCGCCGCGCTGGGCGGCGAAGACGAAAAGCAGGCCGGAGGACTGGTCGACAAGCGCACCGATCCGCTCGGTCTCGACGGGCTGCTGGCGCTGCTGGATGAACGCACCAAGGCCGCTTCCGCCCAATCTGCCGACACTGGACCTGCCGAAACGGGACAGGCCCATCCCAGGCCGCAGGCGTCGGATCCATCGTGCTCTTCCCAGGCTGGTGTTTGGGATCGCTTCGCGCGGCAACAGGGCAATGAAGGCTCCGGCGAAAATCCCGGTGAGCGTTCCAAGGGCGCTTTGTCGATGCAGGGCGGCCCGAACGCTCGCTACGCGGGCATTCTCGGCTCCGCGGCTTCGCGCACCGGGATACCGGCGGCGGCGCTTGCCACGATCGTCAATGCCGAGGCGGCAAAGGGTTCCGATGGACGCTGGCTGCCCTATTCGCGCAACCCGCGATCCAGTGCTGCGGGAATGGGCCAATTCCTGAACCGCACCTGGGAAGGCGAGGCTGAGCGGGAGGGTACGTGGCTTCACACTTTCGCGCAGGCGAACGGCTGGCTCAATGCGCGCGGGCATGTCCGCAGCGAGAGCCGGGGCGCGTTGCTGGCGCTGCGCTACGATCCGCAGGCTTCGATCGAGACGATCGCCGATTATGCCCGCGCCAATCTCGATTCGCTGCGCGGTTCGGGCGTGCGGATCGGCGGCGGCGAGGTCGAAATGGCGCAGGCGGCCTATCTTGGCCATCATCTGGGGCTGGGCGACGCCGTGCGCTTCCTGAAAGGCGGCCTGTCGCCTGAGCGTGCCCGCACGCTCCTTAATGCGCAAGTCGGCGCCGCGAATGCGAATCGCCGGATCGAAATGGCCGGCAGCGCGGTCGCCGCGCACCGTTCCTGGCTGCTCGACTATGTCGGCCGCAACATCCGTCCGGACCGCTTTTCCGCCTGATCCAGCGGTGAAACGCACTTAGTTCCCGATGAAGTGAAAAAAATTATAGGAAATATAGGAAAGACGTTTATAGGATTAACCTCGCGTTCAGAAATTCACGAGACAACGGGTCTCGTTGAAGCGGAGCAGCGGCGATGGGCGCCCGTAGCTCCTCTCTAACCGGGGGTTCAACATGTCGAAGATCACCATCGCTCTGGAGTCCGCGGTAGCGACGGTCAGCGCGAACATGCCGGCCGAAGGCCAGGCACAATCCGCGCGCCAGCGCGTCGCCGTGGACCGCGCCTTCGCGCAGATCATCAAGCTGATCGCGCCGCGCATCCGCCATTTCATTCGTCAGTACGGGCTTGTCGCCCATTGGGACGACGCCGAACAGGTCTGCGCGATCGCCGTGCACCGCGCGATCCAGGCTTACGATCCGACCAAGGCGCAGTTCACCACTTTCGTGAACTGGCAGATCCGGGGCGAGCTTCAGAGCCTGCGCTTCCGCCTGATGACCGACCAGCGCCCTTCGGCCAAGAAGGTGGAGGCGGTCACCGTGTCGCTGGACGCCGTGGGCGTGGGCGAGGACGGAGAGGGCCAGTCGATCGTGGCCTCGATCGAGGACGAGGACGCCCTGGGACGGACGGAAGCTGGCGCTTCCGATTATCTCGCGCGGCAGGCCATGGCGTCGCTGACCGACAGCTACGTCGAGCATCTGCGCAACATCGGCGTGGAACGCATCCGCCGCAAGGCGCAGCCGAAGAAGGCAACGCGCGCGCAGAATTCCCTGACCGAGACGCCGCTGGGCGAAACCGGCGCCCGCCGCTCGGTTTGGCGCACCGGCAAGTCCATGCTCGATCCCGCCGAAATGGCCGAACTGGAAGAGCGCCTTGAGCACAACCGTCGCGTCGTTGAGGGGCGTCTTTTCGAGATCACCGCGCTCGACACCGGCGATGACGATAGCGGCGTTGCCAAGGAGCGCGTCCGCCAGATCGCCAAGCGCGCCGCCAAGACCATGAGCGACCTCACCGGCGCCGATCCGCGCTTCACGATGATGGCGGAATATCGCCAGTCCATGCTGGCGCCCGTCGCCGCCCATTGATGGCAGTTCAGGCCCATGGACGATAACGTCGTCCCGGACTTGATCCGGGACCGCTGGCAATCCTTGAGGTGCTACCTCGCAGACATACGCCCTGCCGAGGGTTGGGCGCGACAAGGCCAGCGGTCCCGGATCAAGTCCGGGACGACGGCTTGTCTGAGAACTCGGCTCGTCCAACCGCATCGGAAGCTGTCGGATTGGAAAGTGCCTTAAACGATTGCGGCGATCCTGCCTGGCAGGATTGCCGTTCCCCGTAGCGCGCGAAAAATTCGACACGACTGCGGGCAAAATCCCGGCTACGGCTCCCTGCAATTGTTGCTGCCATCCTATAATGGACCGCAACTTCGGGAGATCGTAATGCCTGCCTGCCTCTCGGTTCCGGTAAAGTCCGGACCAGTCCTGTCCGCCCTCGTTCCGGAGGGCCGCAAATCCCTTTTCCATTCGACATCGTTCGTGACACTTCTGGGCTTTGTGGGTGGGGGACTGCTGCTGGCGGGGCAGGGCACGACTGCCCATGCCGAAGGGCTGCTGGAACGCGCGGTAGGCGCGCCCGAGGGACTGACGATCAAGGGCGAAGTACGCGCCCGCGTCGAAGGCATCGATGGCCAGTTCAGGCCCAACGCGGCGCAGGACGATGCCATGTTCTCACTGAAGACGACGCTTCAGGTGGAATACGACGGCGGCCCCTGGCGCATCGGCGGCGAACTGTGGGACGGCCGCGCCTATGGCGAGAAGTCCAATTCCTCTGCTGGAACAAGCGAAGTGGATGCGATGGAGATGGTCCAGGCCTATGTCGGGCTGGACTTCGGGCTGGGTGGCGGCTCCAAGGCGCAAGTGACGGCGGGGCGGTTCACCATGAACCTGGGATCGCGCCGCCTGATCGCGCGGCAGGCATTCCGGAACACCACCAATGCCTACACCGGCGTCAATTTCCAGTGGAAGGGTCGCGGCGGGGATCAGTTGACCCTGCTCTGGGCGATGCCGCAGCTTCGCCTGCCAGACGATTCCGAAGGCATTCACGACAATTCGATCAAGTGGGACCAGGAGACGAGCGACCTTCAGTTGTTCGGCGCCTCGCTGACCAAGGCCCGCGTTTTCGGCGGATCGCTGGAGCTTTACGGCTATGGCCTGGCGGAACGCGACAGCGCCGATCGGCCGACCCGCAACCGCCACATCTTCACGCCGGGCCTGCGCGCCTATCGCGCGCCGAAGAAGGGGCGGGTGGATTACGACATCGAAGGCGCCTACCAGTTCGGCCGCGCCAGAGCCACAACCGCGCCCACGGACCGGACCGACCTCGACGTATCGGCCTATTTCATCCATGCCGAGGCCGGTCGCACGTTCACCGGCGGCTGGCAGCCGCGCCTGTCGCTGGACTTCGACATCGCCAGCGGCGATCGCCGCAATGGCCGGACCTACAACCGCTTCGACACCCTGTTCGGCGCGCGACGCTTCGACTTCGGCCCCACCGGCCTTTACGGCGCCGTGGGCCGCTTCAACACCATCTCGGGCGGTGCGCGGGTCGAGGTGAAGGCGGACGCGAAGTCAGACGTGATGGTCATGTACCGTGCTCTCTGGCTCGATTCGAAGACCGACAGCTTCTCCAACACCGGCGTCAGGGACGCATCCGGACGGAGCGGCAGCTTCGCCGGAAACCAGGTGGAAGCACGCTATCGTCGGACGCTGATCCCCGAGGTTCTGCGCGTCGACACCGGTGTTGCCTACCTCGCCAAGGGCCGCTTCCTCAAGGATGCGCCGAACGCGCCCGCGACCGGCGACACCAAATACGGGTACATCGATCTCTACTTCGACTTCTGAGGTCGATCCGCGCTAGGCAAGCCCCCGCACCAACGGCGCGGGAGGCTTGTCTGTTCAGGGCCTAATCCATCGGTACCAGGCCGGCGGCGAAGGCGATGCGCAGCACTTCCGAGAGGCTCCGGACCTGGAGCTTCTCCATCAGCTTGGCCCGATAGATCTCCACCGTGCGCGGGCTGATGTCCAGGGCGTGGGCGATGATCTTGTTGGACTGCCCGTCGATCAGGCCCTTCAACACGTCCAGTTCGCGCGGCGACAGCTGCTCAAGCAGCGAGATCGCCTTTTCCTTGCGCTTTTCTTCTGCCGTGGAGGCGGCCTGATGGGTGAAGGCGGATTCGACCGCGTTCATCAGTTTCAGGTGGTCGCAGGGCTTTTCGATGAAGTCGATCGCACCGAGCTTCATCGCCTGGACCGCCACCGAGACGTCGCCTTCTCCAGTCAGCACGATCGGGACGAAACGGGTGGGGCGGCCACCGACCGTGCTGAGAACCTGAAGCCCGGAAGCGCCCGGCATCTGCAGGTCCAGCAGCAGGCACCCCGGTTCCAGCAGCGCGGCGGATTCCAGGAAGGCATCGCCGGAATCGAAGCAGGTGATCCGGCTGTCGCCGATCATCGCCAGCAGGTACTCCAGCGAGGTGCGCACGGCGAGATCGTCGTCGACGATGTAGATCCGTCGGGTCGTCATCCTGCCCTGCGCTCCAGTTCGGTATAGGCGGGCAGGGTGAATTCGATCGCCGCGCCGCCATCGGGCACGTTCCGCAACGAGAAGCGCCCGCCATGCGCTTCCACGATGCGGCGGCAGATCGACAGGCCCAGGCCCATGCCGCTCGGCTTCGTGGATGAAAAGGCCTCGAAGGGGCGGTTGATGATGGCTTCGGGCAAGCCGGGGCCGTTGTCGATAACGCTGATCATGATGTGGCCATCGTTCAGTTGGCGGGTCGAGAGAGTGATTTCCGGCTGCCTGTCGTTGAGGCCCGCGAGCGCGTCGAAGGCATTGTTGATGACGTTGATCAGCACCTGCTGCATTTGGATGCGATCGGCAAGGACGCATGGCGCATCCGCACTCGGGCGATAGGTGAGGCGGGTGCCTGGCGCATGGCTGCGCGAGCGAGCGAGTTGCAGGGTTTCGGCGATCACGTCGTCGAGCGGCTCGGCCTGGAAGTCCAGTTCACCCTTGGCGACGAAGGCGCGCATCCGGCGGATGATGGAACCGGCGCGCAGCACTTCCTGGCGGGCGAGTTCGAGCATGCAGCGGACCTGTTCGGGATCGCCGTCGCGCGCCATCATAAGGTCGATGGCGCCCAGCAGGTTCGAGGTGGCGGTGAGCGGCTGGTTGAGCTCGTGGGCCAGTCCGGCGCCCATTTCGCCCATGGCGCTAAGCCGCGAGGCGTGGAGGAACTGCTCCCGCAACTCGCTGAGGCGGGCCTGGGCGGCGAGTTGCTCGCGCATGTTGCGGATGAAGGCGATGGCGATGCGCTCGTTGCCGATATTGGCGGCGCCCACGGCGATCTCGATCGGCAGTTCGTTGCCCTGCCGGTCGCGGCCGGCAGTGATGCTGGTGATCGCGGCCTGTCCGGGGGCGGGCAGCACGGATGCGGCATCCGGGCGCACGTAGCGAGGCAGCAGCAGCCGCACGTCCTTGCCCAGCACTTCGGCGGCGGCATAGCCGAACAGGGCTTCCGCCGTCACCGAGAACGAGCGGATCTGGCCGTGCTCATCGATGGTGATCATCGCTTCGGGTACGGTGTCGAGGATGGAGCGCAGCTCGGACTCGCGCGAGCGCAGCATCTCGGCGCGATGCTCGCGTTCGGTGGCGTCCATCACGATGCCAATCAAGGAGACCTCGTCTCCCGGACCGCGGTGGATATGCGCGGTGCCTTCGATCACCCTGGCGGTCGCGGGCGCCACCGTGACCAGGCGGAACCCGTGCCGCCCGGCCTGCCAGGTTTCGGGAGCACCGGGCATGCGGAAGGATGATCCGAAGGTGGTGAGCAGGTGCCTTTTCCAGGCGTCTATCCCGCCCTCGAAGCCGCCGGGCTCCAAGGCGAACAGCTGTTCGGCATGGCCGTGGAAGACGAAGCGGTCGGTCGACAGCGACCACTCGAAGATGCCCAGCTCATGGAGATCGACCGCCAGCGACAGCCGGGCGTCGCTGGCCAGCATTGCCCGCTCTGCCTGGACGCGCGCGGTCATGTCGGTCATCGCGTGGACCACCATCGGCGCGAGGTCGGCGCGCGGCTGCACCGCCTGGCGATTGTGGAGCACGCGCAAGGCGCTGCCGTCCCTGCGGTAGGCGGTCACTTCGCTTTCGTGGCAGGCGCCTTCCAGTAATGCCTCGATGCAGACGGGCGGCGTGCCGGTAAGGGTGTGCTGGAAGCGGCCGATCGCCTGCTCCGAGGTCCAGCCGTAGAGGCGCTCGCATCCCGCCGACCAGCGCAGGATCCGCCCGTCCACGTCGGTGATGGAAACCGGAGCGGAATCCAGAGCCAGATTGACCGCCCAGCGCGCGCCGCTTTCGCGGGCGATGCGCTTCCAGGCCCAGGCGATCAGCCCGCAGGACACGGTCACCTGGGCGATGGCCTGCACGATCTCGATCATTTCCGGCGAGGCGATGCCGCCGCGCTCGGCCCAGAAATGGGCGAGGGCGGAAATCACCGGCAGGACGACGCAGAGCATCAGGCAGGACTGGATCGTGGCTGCGCCGAATCCGCAATCTGGCTTGCTGGGCCAGGCGTGCTGGCGGCGCAGCGCTATGACGCTCAGCGCGAGCAGGCAAATGGTGACCGCCGTAGGCACCGACATCAGGGCTTGATGGTTGGTCGGGACCGGCCGGGTCATGCCAAGCGGAATAAGCAGGCCGGAAATCGCGGCAATGGCGATCGCCACGCAGGCCAATACGACAGTGAAATGCCTGAGGGCGCGGTTCCGCGCGTGAAGCGCCAGAACGGCGAGGGACAGCAGCACGATGCCGAATGCGGGAAGCAGGCCGTCGATGCCGAAGGAAAGGCCCGAATATCTCTGGAAGAGGGCCGCCAGTCCAATGCTCAGGGAGGGCGCGAGCACCCAGGCGGCGGCGCGGGGCCGGGATGTTCCGCTCAGCAGGATGGCCAGGCCGACGGCGATACCCGCCACGGCGGTGAGCGGCTGCATCGGAAAGCCGCCGCCTGTGATGCGCGTCAGCCGGGGCATCCCCAATGCCCAGCCGAGCAGGACAAGGAAGCAGACAAGGAGCGCCGCGATCACGAAGGCGGGAACGACCGGAGCCATCCGCGCAGAAAATGGCCCGCCCAAGCGCTGTGGCGGTGGATTCAGTTCCTGCATTCCGACCCGCTTGTTCCGCCTTGCGTCTTAAGCATCAAGGAGAGCGGGCCAATATAGGTTTGTTCGTTTTTGTAAATAGAGGGGCGCGGCGACAATCCGATCCGTTCGGGCCGTACAGCAATAAGCGCCTGATTATATTTTCTAAAAACTTATCAACATATGATAAGTGATATTCCTTAGTTGCCAGTACCGTTCTCGTTGGCCAACCCTTCGATTATCGCACGGTTCACCACGATCAAATCATCGATGGTGTCGCGTCCTGTAATGACCTCCGATGTGTACTTGTCCACCCACATGCCGATCGAAATGATTCTGGCGCGCAAGTCGTCGGGAAGCTGATTACCTTGCGTGGCGCACATCGAGGAGAAGGTGGACCATGCCATTCGATTGCGGTGAAGGGCCGGAGCAAGTTGCGCGCCGGCAAGACCCGCGTCACGCGCGGCGATCATCTCGCCGGTGATCTGGCTCATCAGGCGGTATTCGTTGCGGCGGGGCGTGGCGGCGATCTGCTGCACGCGTTGATAGGCGTTGAGTGACATAAAGGCTCCAGCGAAGACGTGCGCCTTCTTCATATAGGACAAAGGCGCCCACCCCGGTCGCGGCCATGCCGGTTTTGCGGTCGACGGTTCCGGCCATGCCCTGATGTGACGGAAAATCCATCGCGCCGCACCGGCCTTGCGCCGAGCCTCCTATAACTAACGCAGGGCTTCGGCCCTCTCACCCGTTGCGGCCATCAATCGCGGATCTTTTTCATGCTCAACGCCATCGGCCTTGTCGTCATCCTGCTGTGCGTCTTCGGCAGCTTCCTGATGTCGGGCGGCAATATCATGGTTATCGCCCACGCCCTGCCGCACGAAATGCTGGCGATCGCCGGAGCGGCGGTGGGTGCGTTCATCCTCGGCAATTCCATGACCACGGTCAAGAAGACCTGGGCCGGGATTAAGCGCGTATTCCAGGGCGGTCGCTGGACCGAGGTCGACTTCCGCGACCTGCTGGCGCTGCTCTTCACGCTGCTCGCCACGTTCCGCAAGGAAGGCGCGAATTCGATCGAGAAGCATCTCGACGCCCCTGAGGAAAGCGCCATCTTCACCCGCTATCCGCGTCTCCTGGAGGACAAGGGGCTGATCGAGTTCACCTGCGACTACTTGCGCATGATGACCGTCAATTTCGAGGATCCCCATCAGATCGCGGAAGCCATGGAAGGCGACATCGAGCGCCATCACGCCGAGGAACTGGCCCCGCAGCACGCGCTCCAGATGATGGCCGACGGCCTGCCCGCGCTGGGCATCGTCGCCGCCGTGCTGGGCGTGATCAAGACCATGAGCTCGATCGACCAGCCCACCGAGATCCTCGGTGCGATGATCGGCGGCGCTCTGGTCGGCACCTTCCTGGGCGTGCTTCTGGCCTACTGCCTGGTCGGCCCGATCGCGCAGAAGCTTCAGCAGATCATCGATTCCGACTTCAAGCCCTACCTCATCGTCAAGACCGCGATCATCGGCCACGCGCAGGGCCAGCCCACCGAAGTGGCCATCGAGCTGGCGCGCCGCATGACGCCGTCGCCCTATGCGCCCTCGTTCACGCAGCTCGAAACCGCGCTCGACGAAGTGAAGGATCAGCTCAATGCCAAACCCGCCTGAACCCGTGCAGCTCGCAGACGCGGCGCCGGAGATCGCCCCGGATATCACCATCGAAGACCGTTCCCTGCATCTGCCCGTCCACGGCACCACCGTGACGGCCGAAGACCTGCGCGTGCGCATGGTCCTGGCCTGCGACTTCGACGGCGCGATCCAGATCGACGCCAGCCAGGTCGAAACCGTCGGCCAGGCAGTGCTGCAATTGCTTGTCGCCGCCCGCGCCGAAGCGCGCGAGGCCGGCCACGAGTTCGAAATCGTCAATCCCAGCACCGCCTTCGTCCAGCGCGTGCAGGCCTGTGGGCTCGCGGAAGCCGTCGGCCTTTCTGAAGAGGAATTTCCGTCGTGAGCAAACTCATCCTGACCGTCGACGACTCCGCATCGATGCGGATGCTTCTCAAAGCCTCCCTCGCCGCGCAGGGCTTTCGCGTCGAAGCCGCCGATGACGGCGAGCATGGCCTGGAGCGCATGCACGAGGTCAAGCCGGACCTGCTGATCACCGACATCAACATGCCCAAGATGGACGGCTTCGAACTGATCGAGGCGGTGCGCGCGGTGCCCGAATTCCGCGGCACGCCGATCCTGGTGCTTTCGACCGAGTTCTCGGACGAGAAGAAGACCCGCGCCCGCGAGGCCGGGGCCACCGGCTGGATCACCAAGCCCTTCGAAGCGACCAAGCTGGGAGCGGCCGTCCGCCGCGTCTGCCCGTGAGCGACGAACTCGACGAAATCCAGGGCATCTTCTTCGAAGAATGCACCGAGGGCCTTGCCGTGGCCGAGGCCGGTCTTTCGGCCATGGCGGCGGGCGATGCCTCCTCCGAGACGATCGCCGGCGTGTTCCGCGCGGTCCACTCGATCAAGGGTGGGTCCGGCGCCTTCGGGCATTCGGCCTTGCTGGCGTTCTCACACCGCTTCGAGAACGTTCTCGACGAAGTGCGCGGCGGCCGCATCCCGGCCAGCGCCGAGGTGACGCAGACCCTGCTGGGCGCGTTCGACATCCTTTCCGACCATGTCACGGCGGCGCAGGGCGGAACAGAACCGCCTGCCGACGGGACCATGCTGGAACAGCTCGACGCCATCCTTGAAAGCAAGGGTGCGGCAGCTCCAGCCGCGGCAGAACCCGCGCCCGTCCAGGCCGAGGAAGCCGACGATTTCGGCTTCACCCCGGTTGCGGCGGTGATTGACGATTTCGATCCCTTCGGCTTCGAACCCGTCGCGGTCGATCTCGACGATTTCGCCTCGGCCGAACCGGCGGGATGGACCGTGCGCTTCGGACCTTCGCGCGGGGCGCTGGGCAACGGCGGCGAGCCGATGCTGGTGATCCGCGAGCTGGAGGAAATGGGCGCCGCCGTCGCGAGCGTCGACATGGAAACCCTCCCAGGCCTGCGCGACCTCGATCCCGAGGAAAGCTACTTCGTCTGGACCCTGCATGTTCCCGGCACCGTCGGCGAGCAGGACATTCGCGACTGCTTCGACTTCGTGTCTCCGGATTCGATCGTGGAGATCGCGCGTGAGGAAGCCGTGGTGGTCGTGGTGGAAGACCCGGCCGTCGAGGACTTCGACGGCTTCGGTGTCTTCGAGCCGTTGCCCGCTCCGGTGGAGGAACTGCTGACGCTGGTTCCCGCCGCTCCCAGCACTGCGGCGGTGGCTGCCCCCGTTGCGATCGCCAAGGCCGCACCGGCGCCGGCCCCCAAGGCCGAAGCCCGCCAGGCCAGCGTCGAAGTGGCGCAGAGCATCCGCGTCGATCTGTCCAAGCTGGATCAGCTGCTGAACCTCGTGGGCGAACTGGTGATCCGGGGGTCGATCCTGTCGGACCGGCTCTCGCCCGCCGATCAGGAGCGCGTGGAGCTTCCCGAACTGTCGCGCCTGACGCGGCAGATCCAGGACAACGTCATGTCGCTGCGCGCGCAGCCGATCAAGCAGGCGTTCTCGCGCGTGCCCCGGATGCTGCGCGATCTTTCGGCCGAGACCGGCAAGAAGGTCGTGCTCGAAACTATCGGCGAGATGACCGAAGTGGACAAGGGCGTGATCGAGAAGATCGGCGACCCGCTCACCCACATGATCCGCAACGCGGTGGACCACGGCATCGAAAGCGCGGAAGAGCGCATCGCCGCCGGCAAGCCCGCCGAAGGCACGATCCACCTCTCCGCCGAGCAGAAGGGCGCGCGCATCATCGTGCGCGTGCGTGACGACGGGCGCGGCATCAACCGCGAACGCGTGCGCGCCAAGGCGATCGAGCGCGGTATCATTTCGGCCGACGTGCCGATTTCCGACGAGGAAATCGACGGCCTGATCTGCGCGCCGGGCTTCTCCACCGCCGAGACGATCTCGAACATTTCGGGTCGCGGCGTCGGCATGGACGTGGTCCGCTCCAACGTCGAGGCGCTGGGTGGCAGGCTGGAGATCAACTCGGTGCCGGGCGAGGGTACGACCTTCACCATGGCGCTGCCGCTCACCCTGGCGATCCTTGACGGCATGATCGTGCGCTTGGGCGACCAGCGCTTCGTGCTGCCGCTGGCCAACGTGGTCGAGACCGTCCAGCCCGAGACGGGACAGGTGCAGGCGACTTCGCCGACATCGGAAGTGATCGAGCTGCGCGGCCAGTATCTGCCGATGCGGCGGGTGGGAGAGCTGTTCGGCATGCGCTCGCAGCGGCCTGCCGAGGAATCGCTGGTCATCATCGTCGAGAGCGAGACCGCCGGACATGTCGGCCTGATGGTCGATACCATCGATAACCGCCGCGAAGTCGTGATCAAGAGCCTGGAGGACAATCTCCACCCGATCCGCGGCCTCGGCGGCGCGACGATCCTGGGAGACGGCTCGATCGCGCTGATCCTCGACATCGACGCCCTGGTCGCATCGACCGGCGGCTCTTCCAAGTATGCGCTGAAAGGAATGGCAGCATGAGCACCGAAGACACCGAACTCGACGAACGCAAGATCGTCACCTTCACGCTGGGCAACCGCCTGTTCGGCATCGACATGCGCTCGCTGATCGAAATCCGCGAGTGGGAAGAGCCCACCCCGCTGCCCAGCGTCCCGGCCTATGTGAAGGGCGTGACCAACTTGCGCGGTTCGGTCGTCCCTGTCGTCGGCCTGTCCGAGCGTCTGGGCTGGGCGCCGAGCGAGCTGCATTCGCGCTCGTGCATCCTGGTCGTCACCATCGCCGGTCGCCACGCAGGCTTCCTGGTGGACGAAGTGCAGGACATCGTCGTGATCCAGGGTAGCGAGATCCAGCCTGCGCCGGACGTCGAGATCAACGAGCAGGGCGCCATCGCCGGCCTCGTCAAGATCGAACGCCGCACCCATGACGCGGCCAATGCCGAAGCCATGTGCCTGCTGCTCGACCTCGACGCGCTGAGCCTGACCCGCCAGGTGCCGGACTTCGCGTAATGACGGTACTGGCTACCCCTGCGGGAACGGGCGGAACGCTGGCCGGTACGGCCGAGCTGCGTCCTCCCCAGTTCCGCGACATCGCCGCGATCATGCAGCGAGAGGCGCGCATCCATCTGGTCGAGGCCAAGATGACGCTCGTCCACTCGCGCCTGAGCCGGAGGCTGCGCGAGCATGGGCTGTCCAGTTTCGCGGATTACGTTGCACTGGTCCAGCGCGATGCGGAGGAACGCCACGCCATGGTGGTGGCGCTGACCACCAACCACACGCACTTCTTCCGCGAGAACCACCACTTCGACCACTTGCGCCGCGACGTCCTGCCCCAGTTGCAGGACCGCGCGCGCAAGGGCGAGAAGGTGCGCATCTGGTCTGCGGGCTGCTCCAGCGGCGAGGAAGTCTATTCGATCGCCATGTGCCTGGCCGGAGACGGGCCGACGAGCGCGGCCTGGCTCCAGCAGGGCGACGTGCGC
The DNA here is from genome assembly GCF_044987305.1 of Novosphingobium sp. ZW T3_23. Taxonomy (NCBI): domain Bacteria; kingdom Pseudomonadati; phylum Pseudomonadota; class Alphaproteobacteria; order Sphingomonadales; family Sphingomonadaceae; genus Novosphingobium; species Novosphingobium sp. ZW T3_23. Next base: position 36,440 of record NZ_JBJDRF010000030.1, on the reverse strand, counting down.
CTGCTCGCCACCGACATCGCGCCGCACGTCGTGCAGTCCGTGCAGGATGCGCGTTATTCCGCCGCGACGGTCGAGCCGGTTCCGGAGAGCTACCGGCGGCGCTGGATGCGCCAGGAAGCGAACGGCGACCATGTCGTGGTAGAGCCGCTGCGCGAACTGGTCGCGGCGCGGGTGCTGAACCTGTTCGAGCCCTGGCCGATGCGGCGCAAGTACGACGTGATCTTCTGTCGCAACGTGATGATCTATTTCGACGATACCGCCAAGGCCGAGCTGGAGGCGCGCTTCGTCGAGATGCTGGCGCCCGGCGGCTATCTCTACATCGGCCATTCGGAACGCCTGATCGGCCCCGCCGCGCGGCAGATGAAGCCGGTCGGCCAGACGATCTACGCGCGTAACGACGGGGGCGCCGCATGACGGTCGCTCCGGAAAAGACGCGCGTCCTCATCGTCGACGACAGCGCGGCGATGCGCGCGCTGCTGAACAAGCTGCTGAGCCACGATCCGGCGATCGAGGTCGTCGGCATGGCGCCCGAGCCGCACGCCGCGCGCGAGATGATCAAGTCGCTCAATCCCGACGTGGTCACGCTCGATATCGAGATGCCGGGAATGGACGGCCTGTCCTTCCTCGAACGCATCATGCGCCTCAGGCCCATGCCGGTGGTCATGTGCTCCACCCTGACGGCGCGCGGGACCGAGGCGACGATCGAGGCCATGCGCCTGGGCGCCGTGGATTGCATCGCCAAGCCTTCGGGCAATCCGCTGGAAATCGCCCAGGACGGGGCGCTGCTGCGCAAGATCGTCAAGGCGGCGGCGCGCTCCTCGGTGCGCCGTACCGCCAGTCCGCCGACCCCGGTCAACGCCGCGCAAGGAACCTTGCGCGACGTCGTGATCGCGGTGGGGGCCTCGACCGGCGGGGTGGAAGCCCTGTTCTCGATCATCGGCGCGCTGCCGCCGGACTGCCCGCCGGTCCTGGTGGTGCAGCACATGCCCGCGGCCTTCACCGGCAGCTTCGCCACGCGGCTGGACAAGGCCGCGCGGGTGCAGGTGGTGGAAGCCCAGAACGGCATGAACCTGCGCCGGGGCACGGTCTACCTCGCGCCCGGCGGCGGCCAGCACATGGAATTGCTCGGCGGCACCAGCGGACAGGTCAAGCTCGTGCCGGGCGACACCGTCAGCGGGCACCGTCCCTCGGTGGACGTGCTGTTCCGCTCGGTCGCGCGGATCGGGTCGCGTGCCGTGGGCGTCATCCTCACGGGGATGGGCTCCGACGGTGCCCTCGGCCTCAAGGCCATGCGCGACGGCGGAGCCCGCACGCTCGGGCAGAATCGCGAGACCTGTGTGGTCTATGGAATGCCCCGCGCCGCCTTCGAGGCGGGCGCGGTGGAAAAGGAATTCAGTTTGTCCGCCATGCCCGAGGCTATCCTCGGCGCATGTCGGCGGTAAATGGAGCGGTTCATGCCGGCAGCGTCTGCAATAAAAGTAATGGTGGTCGACGATCAGACGTCCATGCGCGCGATGATCCGTCGCACGTTACAGGATCTTGGTTTCAAGGATATCCGCGACAAGGCGGGCCCGGTCGAGGCACTTGCCGCGATCAAGTCCGACCGCGTCCACCTCATCATCTCCGACTACAACATGCCCGACATGGACGGCCTCCAGTTCCTGGAAGCGGTGCGGCAGGATCCCGTCATCGGGAAGACCGTGTTCATCATGCTCACCGGTTCGGCGGACAAGGAAGTCGTCCAGAAGGCGGCCGCGCTGGGCGTGAACAACTATGTCGTGAAGCCCTTTGCGCCGGCGGCGCTGAAGGAGAAGATCGAGCGCGTCTTCGGGGAGCTGGTCTAAGTCCATGCGCCGGGTCGCCATCGTTCAGGGTGAATATCATGTGGTCTACCAGCCCGGCGTCGTCATCTCGACGCTGCTGGGCTCGTGCGTCGCGGCCTGTCTTCAGGATCCGGTCGCGCGGGTGGGCGGTATGAACCATTTCCTGCTGGGAGAGCCGGGCGCCGACGTGCCGGTGAACCCGGCGGACATGCAGCGCTATGGCCTTCATGCCATGGAGCTGCTGATCAATGCCCTGATGAAGCGCGGCGCCCAACGCTCGCGGCTGCGCGGCCACCTCTACGGGGGTGCCAACATCGTCGCCGGGCTTGGCGGGATCGGCACCAAGAACGCCCAGTTCGCGCGCAACTTCATGCAGACCGAAGGGATCGCCGTCGATCATAGCGACCTTGGCGGCACCCAGGCCCGGAAAGTGGAATTCATGCCTTACGAAGGGCGCGTCCGCGCAACGCAGGTGCAGGATCAGCCGCTGCCGCCGGTCGTGCGGCCCAAGCCCGCGCCGATACCGGAGCCGGCCGGCGAGCTGGAACTGTTCTGACCATGGCCGAGCGAATGAAAGCGCAGGAAAACGCAATGATCATCGACGAAGAGGGCGCGCCAAAGGGCTCGGGCCCAGCCTCGCCAGCAGCCCCGCTCTGGCAGGCGCTGGCGCAGGAGATGCGGGTGGCGCGCCAGTTGCTGGAGCAGCTGGCCGGAGTGCTGGTGACGGACGAGCGCTTCGTCCTCGATTATATCGACCAGCTTCAGGCCTTCGACCTGATCGCCCAGCATGTGGATGAGAGCGCCGCGCTGCTCGACCGCGTCGCCGGAGGGCAGACTCCGGGAGAGGCGGTCGGCCAGGTGCGCCTGAGCGTGATGCAGGACCGGCTTCGCGCCGCGCTGGACTGAGGAATAGACAGTGGCACGGGGTACCGACGATCATCCCACGATAGTCATCCGCAAGGTCAAGAAACATGCGCACGCCGGTCACCACGGCGGCGCCTGGAAGGTGGCCTATGCCGACTTCGTGACCGCGATGATGGCTTTCTTCATGCTGCTCTGGCTCCTGGCCAATCCGGACAAGGAGCAGTTGAAGGGGCTGGCGGAATATTTCTCGCCCAATGACCAAAAGGCTTCTCCGGCGACGACGCTGACCAACCAGCCCGGCTCGCAGCCGGGCATGGGTGGGCACAGCCGCCGCGCCCAGTCTGCCGACAGTGTGTCTGTGGGCCAGCCCTCGGCCGAAGCCGGCACCAAGGGCGCGGCGCGCGGTGGCACAGCCGAGATACCCGAAGCTTCGCTCCGCGTCATGGCGCAGGAAATGCAGCTTTCGCTCGACCCGCCGGTCGACGCCACGCAAGGCAAGCGCAACATCGACGTCCAGCCCGACCGCGACGGCTTCCGCATCCACCTGATGGACAACGCGCACCGCTCGATGTTCAAGGGGCCGACCGCGCAGCTCAACGATTACGCGCTCGGCGTGCTGGGCCGGATCGCGCGCAAGCTGGCGGGCACCGGCGCGCAAGTGGCGATCGAGGGTCATACCGACAGCAGCGGCGGCCAGAGCGAGGCGAACTGGAACCTTTCGGCACAGCGCGCCCTTTCGGCCCGCGCGGCGATGGTGGCCTCGGGCCTGCCGGCGGACCGCTTCGCCGAAGTCGTGGCCAAGGCCGGGACCGAGCCGGTCTATCCCGACCGCCCGGATCGTCCGGAGAACCGCCGCATCACCATCGTCGTCATGGCCGAACCCTCGGCGCTGCCGCGCGACGCCAGCTTCAAGTTCTGAAATGATGCGTAAAGATTGGAGACTGTCGTGATCAAGCGGATCGTGATCGGCCTCGCAGCCCTGATCGCCGGAACCGGTGTCGGTATCGGCGGGGCCTATGCGGCGCGGCAGTTCCTGCCGCAGGTCATGCCGGACCTCGGCCCGGTCAAGGTCGAAACCGAATTCGTGCCGACCGGCACCATGCTGGCGCCGCTGACTTTCCCGGACGGCAGGCTCTCCGGCTATGCCTCGTTCGAGTGCCAGGTCGAAGTCGCCAAGGGCGAGGCCGAGAACGTCACCGGCCAGCTTCCGCTGCTGCTCAACGCCGTGAACATGCGCACCTACCGCACGCCGCTGGCCTCCGGGCCGGACGGCATGGTGCCGGGGGTCGAGGCGTTCCGCCGCGTGGTCATGGATGCAGCCGTCGAAGTCTACGGCAAGGATCTCGTGCGCCGGGTGGTCGTCACCCAGGCGTCGCCGGTCTGAGCGGAGGGAGCGCAAGGACGCGATGCCTGGTTCTGTTCCCGCCTCTGCTTTCGCCATGCCAGACGCGTCCGCCCGAACGCCGCGCGGACCGCGCGTCACCACGATCCTGCTGATCGGCAAGCTCGCCGGCCGGTCCGGCGAGACGATCTGCCGTATCCGCAACATTTCCGACCATGGCCTCATGGCCGAAGTCCACGGCACCTTCGGCGTCGACGACAAGGTGGAGGTGCGGCTGAAGGCGGGCGACGTGCTGCACGGCCGCGTGCGCTGGTCGCTCAATGGCAGGATCGGCATGGAATTCGACGGTCCGGTCAACGTTGCCGAACTGCTCGGCCATGTCGCCAACCGCATTGGGCCGGAAGGGATCGCCCGCGGGCCCCGGTTCGATGTCGATTGCCGCGCCGAACTGCTGGTCGCGCATCAGCGCCACGAGGTGCGACTGATCGACCTGTCGCAGGGCGGGGCGCGTCTTTTCGCGGACTTGCGCATGGAGCGCGACAGCATCGTCCGCCTCATCGTCCCCAGTCTGGGTGAACGCGAGGCGGCCGTGCGCTGGGTGGGCGAGGGCGCCTATGGCCTCTCGTTCCTGGAACCGCTCGCCTTTGCCGACTTCGGTGCCTGGCTGTCGCGTCGTCCCGGACTTGATCCGGGACCGCTGGCAATACTTTAGAAACAAGAGCGCGGTGAGGCGCCCTGCCGAGGGGTGGGCTGGTCACGGCCAGCGGTCCCGGATCAAGTCCGGGACGACGAATCCCATTCCCTTATCCCGGTCCGCCGAAACTCTTCACCAGCGATCCGGCGATCAGCGCCCAGCCATCCACCAGTACGAAGAAGATGATCTTCATCGGTAGCGAGATCGTCGCGGGCGGCAGCATCATCATGCCCATGGCCATCAGCACAGCGGCCACGGCAAGGTCGATGACCAGGAACGGCAGCAGCAGCAGGAAACCGATCTCGAAGGCGCGGCGCAGTTCCGAGATCATGAAGGCCGGCATCAGCGTCGTCATCGGCAGTTCCGCGCGCGAGGCGGGGACTTTGCCGGAGAGCTGGACGAACAGCTTCACGTCGTCGTCGCGGACCTGCTTGAGCATGAACGTGTGGAACGGCTTGCTGGCACGGTCGAGCGCCTGCATTTCGTTGATGCGGCCCTGGTTGTAGGGGACCATGCCGTCCTTCCAGGCCGCGTCGAAGGTGGGGGCCATGACGAAGAACGAGAGGAACAGCGCCAGGCTGATCACCACCGGGTTCGGCGGCACGCCTTGCACGCCCAGGCCAGAGCGCAGCAGCGACAGCGCGACGATGATGCGGGTGAAGGACGTGATCGTCATCAGGATGCCGGGCGCCAGGCTCAGCACGGTCATCAGCAGGACGAGCTGGATCACGCGGCCCGACATGGCGCCTTCCCCGAGGGCGCCCGCGGCCTTCTGGGCCATGGCGGCCTCGGGCACGACGGCAAGAATTGCCGCCCCGCAAAGTGCGGCGGCGACGGCGTAACGCTTATGCATCGGAAGGAGCTTTCGGTGGAGCTTTCGGAGTGACCGGACCGATGCACGGCGCGGAATCGAGCATGACCACGCCTTCGGGCGCGATCAGCAGGCTGATCTCGCGATAGTCGCGGCGGATGAGGACGACCGAGCGGCGCGGATCGATGGCAAGGCGCTCGATCAGTTCAAGCCGCCGGTCGGAGCGATCGGCGCCGAGGCCCGCGAAAAGCTGACCGTTCAGCCATTTCTGCGGCAGCTTCAGATCGTAGCGGCGCACCGCCCAAAGCGCGCCGACAAGCATGCCGAGCACCACGCCGAGGGCGCCTATCGTGCGCAGGAGGGAGAGGAAGTCCATTCGCTCAGCGCTCGCGCTCGACGACCTTGGTGATCTCCAGCGACATCATCTCGCCGTTCATCAGGATCTTGCCTTCCGCCACCAGCTGGTCGTTCACGTAGACGCGGGTGGGGTCGTTATGGCCGCAGTCGAGCGGGATCATTGCGCCGCGGCTCATCTTGAGAACCTGGCGGATAGGGATGCTGGTCGATCCGAGTACGATCGACATGTCGATGGGAATGCCTTCGAGGACGGACATGGCGCGTCTCCTTTCAAGCCTGCTTATAGGAATTAATTTTATAGGATCACGTCGAGCTAGGCAAAAAATGCCTATAAGAATGCTGACTGCCGCAAGGGCAGGGCAGGAGCTGTCTTGATGGAACTGAACAACTCGATCGGCGTCTCGGCATCGGGCCTTCGCGCCCAGTCGCTGCGGATGCGCGTGATCGCGGAAAACCTGGCGAACTCGGACTCCGTGGCGAAGACGCCGGATGCCGATCCCTATCGCCGCCGGGTCGCCACTTTCACCGCCGAGGTGGACCGTGCGAGCGGCGCCACCCAGGTGGCCGTCAAGTCGATCGAAGGCGACAAGAGCCAGTTCGGGCGCGTCTACCAGCCGGGCAGCCCGGCCGCCGACGCGCAGGGCTATGTCAGCCAGCCCAACGTCAATCCGCTGATCGAGGCCGCCGACATGAAGGCGGCGCAGCGATCCTATGAAGCCAATCTCAATGCGATCGAATCCGCGCGCGGCATGACCATGCGCACGATCGACCTGCTCAAGTAAGGAACAGTTCCATGGCAATCGGAGCACTCGACGCCGCGGCCGCCTATGGCCGCGCGATGAAGACGGCTGCGCCCTCGACCGGTGGCCTCACCGGCCTTGGCGACATGGCCGGCGGCATTTCCGGAGCCGGTGCCAGCACCGGCGGCGGCAACTTCGCCGGCATGGTGGAATCCATGGTGACCGACGCCTCCACCTCGCTGCGCACCGCCGAGGCGGAAAGTGTCAAGCAGGTCGCGGGCAAGGGCGACCTGATCGACGTGGTGACGGCCATTGGCGCGGCGGAAACGGCGCTCGATACCGTCGTCGCCGTGCGCGACCGCGTGGTCAACGCCTATTCCGAAATCATGCGGATGCAGATCTAGGACAGGCCGAAATTCAGCCCATGCGGGCCTGCGAACCGCGATTTTCTGCGCTTCGGTGCTCACGGACTTAATGTCCGCTGCGCTCCGATGCTCCAAAATCACGGTTCTCGACTCCACCTGAACTGAATTTCGACCTGTCCTGTCCAAGCCGGTTTTTAGAGGAAAGTCGTCCGTCATGACCTCACCCGAAGCCATCGAGATCGCGCGCGCGGCGCTGGTGCTGGTGCTGACCATCGCCGGCCCCATGCTGATCGCCGCGTTGATCGTCGGCGTCGTCATCGGCCTGCTCCAGGCGCTTACGCAAGTGCAGGAAATGACGCTGACTTTCGTGCCCAAGATCCTGGTGCTGGGGGTGGTGATGCTGCTCTCGCTGCCCATGATCGGGCACGCGCTCGGCGCCTTCATGGACCGTATCGCCGACGCCATCATCACGGGTTGAGGTCATGGGCGGCGCTTCCCTCGATATCGCCTCGCTGGCGGCGCTGCCGATCGATGCGGCGACGTTCCTGATCCTGTTCTGCAGGGTCGGGGCCGTGATCATGCTGTTGCCGGCCTTCTCGGAGGACACGATCCCGCCGCAGATCCGGCTGGTCATGGCACTGGGCTTCACTCTCGGGCTTTACGGCATGCTTCAGGGACACGTAGCGCCTGCCGTGAAGTCCGAGGCATCGCTGCCGCTGCTGGTGATCGGCGAGATGCTGGTGGGCATCGCGATGGGCATGATCGTGAAGATCCTGTTCAGCGCCGCCGCGATCGCCGGTTCCATCGCCAGCCAACAGGTAGGCCTGGCCTCGGCGCTCATTGCGGACCCGTCGATGGGCGGCCAGGCGCCGTTGCTGTCGCGCCTGTTCGGCATTGCCGCGATCATCGTCTGCATGAGCCTGGGCGTCCATCACTTGTGGATCGCCTCGATCTTTCAGTCCTATTCCGTATTTCCGGTCGGCGGCCTGCCGCCCGCCGCGCAGTTCGCCGATCTTGCGGTGAAGGTCACGGGGCAGGCGATGGCGCTGGGCGTAAGCCTTTCCGCGCCGCTGATCCTCTACGGCGCGTTGTTCAACGTGGGGCTCGGCCTGGCCGCCCGCGTGGCGCCTTCGATCCAGGTGTTCTTCATCACCCAGCCGCTCAACCTGCTGCTCGGCATTTCGGTGCTGGCGATGACGCTCGGCACGATGCTGACCGCCTTCGCCACCGCCATGGGCAGCTTCATGCAGAACGGATGGAGTTTCTGACGCCATGGCCGAGAGCGACAAGGACCAGCGGACCCACGAGCCGACCCAGAAGAAACTGGAGGATGCCCGCAAGCGTGGCGAAGTGGCGATGGCGCCGGAAATGCGCCACGCCGCGATGATGGCAGGCGCGCTGATCGTTACCGGCTGGGTCGGCATCTCGGCCATCCGCCACCTCGGCATGATGATGACGCGCCTATGGGGCAGCGCCGAGGACTATTCGCTCGATTCTGCCGGCGCGCAGAACCTGATGACGGGGGTGGCGCGCCATTTCATCGTTTCCCTGCTGCCGGTATTGGGCGTGCTGTTCGCCTGCGCCGTCTCCATCATCTTTCTCCAGGGGCGGGCGACGCTGAGCTGGTCGCGCCTGAAGCCGAAATGGTCCAAGCTCAATCCCGCCAGCGGGTTGAAGCGCATCTTCGGCATGCGCGCCCTGGTGGAGTTCGCCAAGACGCTCGCCAAGTTCAGCGCGATCGGCCTGGTGGTGTTCCTGGTGCTGAAGCCGCGCATGACCGGCTTCGACCAGCTGGTGGGCTTTGCACCGGGCGCTGTGGGCGCTGCGGCGGGACAGATGGCATTCGAGGCGATCCGCGCGGTGATGCTGCTGGTCCTGGCGCTGGCGCTGTTCGATTTCATCTACCAGCGCCGCGCCTTCATGAAGCGCATGATGATGACGCTCCAGGAAGTGAAGGACGAGCACAAGCAGAGCGACGGCGATCCCAAGATCAAGGCCAAGATCCGCCAGATCCAGATGCAGCGTTCGCGCAAGCGGATGATGGCGGCGGTGCCCGAGGCCAGCGTGATCATCACCAACCCCACGCACTATGCCATCGCGCTCAAGTACGATCACGGCGCCATGGCCGCGCCGGTGGTGGTGGCCAAGGGCGTGGACGCCATCGCCCTGCGCATTCGCGAGATCGCCACCGAATCCAAAGTGCCGATCGTCGAAAGCCCGCCGCTTGCCCGCGCACTCTACGCTGCTGTCGATATCGACCGGCCGATCCCGATCGAACACTACGCCGCCGTCGCCGAGATCATCGGCTACGTCATGCGGCTTGCCCGGACCGGGCGGAAGTGAGGTGAAAATGCCGAACCTGCCCGCCGCCCGCCGCCCCAATCATCCTATAAGGTCAGTGATGCTCAAGCCCTTCAAATCGAGGATGCACGGTGCCCTGCTGGCCGCTGCTGCCGCCGCCCTGCTTGCGCCGGGCACGTCCTTCGCCGGTCCGCAGCCGCGCATCAAGGACATCGTCGATGTCGAGAACGTGCGGCCGAACCAGTTGGTGGGCTACGGCCTCGTCGTGGGCCTTCAGGGAACCGGCGACCGTATCCGCAACGTGCCGTTCACCGAGGAAACGCTTCAGGCGATGCTCGAACGCATGGGCGTGAACATTCGCGGCACGCAGATGCTGACGCAGAACGTTGCGGCGGTGACGGTGACGGCCACCATGCCGCCATATGCGCGCTCCGGCTCTACCATCGATGTGCAGGTTTCCGCACTGGGCGATTCCACCAGCCTGCAAGGCGGCATCCTGCTCGTCTCCTCACTGCGCGCGCTCGATGGCGAGATCTATGCCGTGGCGCAGGGGCCGGTCGCGGTGTCCGGCTTCAAGGCGCAGGGCGCGGCCGCGAAGCTGAGCCGGGGCGTCATGACCACGGCGCGCATCGCCGGCGGCGCCATCGTCGAGCGCGAGGTGCCCTACGACCTACGCTCTGCCCAGACCCTGAAGTTGGCGCTCAAGAATCCGGACTTCACTACGGCGCGCCAGATCGCCGCGACCATCAACCGCGAGGCGCCGGGCGCCGCGCAAGTGCTCGATCCCGGCACGGTGGAGATCAATCCCGCCGGCGGCTCGGTGATCGACCTCATCACCCGCGTCGAGAACCTGCCGGTGCAGGTGGACCAGGTCGCGCGCATCGTCATCAACGAGGCGGCGGGCACCGTGGTCATGGGTGCGGACGTGCGCGTCAGCCCCGTCGCCATCGCGCAGGGCGGCCTTACGATCAGCGTCACCGAGACGCCGATCGTCTCGCAGCCCGCGCCGTTCTCCAATGGCGAGACCACCGTGGTGCCGCGCACCCGCGTGGAGGCGGACGACGGCAGCGGCGCGCATCTGGCGGTGCTGAACAGCGGCACTTCGCTCCAGACCCTGGTCGCCGGTCTCAACTCGCTCGGCGTCAGCCCGCGCGACCTCATCACCATCCTGCAGGCGCTGCGCACGGCGGGCGCGCTTCAGGCCGAAATAGCGGTACAGTAAAGATGGCAGATCCGGTTCTTCCCTCGCTTCCTTCCCGCCCCGTCGTCCAAACGCCGGACCGCAGCCCCGCCAAGGTGGCGCGCGATTTCGAAGGCGTCTTCGCCGGGCAGATCACCAAGATCATGCTGGAGACCGTCGAACAGGGCGAAGACTTCAACGGCGGCCACGGCGAGGAGATGTTCCGCGGCGTGCTGGCCGAGCAGATCGGCAACCAGATCGCGAAGGGTAAGGGGCTGGGGATCGCCTCGGCCGTGGAAGCGCAGATCATCCGCCTGCAGGGAGGCAGCGGCCATGCCCGATGAACTGATCGAGATCATGACCTCGCTCTCGATGGTCATGCGCGAGGAAACGGAGCGCCTGGAAGGGCGCGAGCGCGCGCTCGACCTGGCCGAACTAGCGGCCGCCAAGACGCGGCTGGTGGCCTCGCTTGAGGAAGTGCTGGCGCGCCGCAATCGCCTCGATCCGGCATGGACCGAACAGATGGACGACGAGACGCGGGAACGCCTGGCCGAAGCGCTCGGCGAGTTGCGCGCGGCGTCGATGGTGAACTCGGCGCTGCTGGAGCGGCAGATCGACCTGTCGATGGAAATGATGGGCGCCATCGCCAGCGAAGCCAAGCGGCTCTCGGGCAATCGCACTTATACCTATGGGGCGAGAGGCGACATCGCCCGCCTGGACCTGACGACGCCGATCTCGTTCAACACCGAATACTGATTGCCTGATTGCGGGGGGCTGCAAGGCGTGAAGGGCTTCCGGCGAGACGATCGCCGGGAGCCCTTCATCGTTTCTAGAGGGAGGTGCCCAGCGCCAGAAGAGCGGCGGTGTCGGCGGCGGAGGCAGGGCGGCCGAACAGATACCCTTGCCCGAAAGCGCATCCCAGCTCCTGGAGGCGAAGCGCCTGCTCCGGCGTTTCGATGCCTTCGGCGGTCACCGGCATCCCGAGGCTGCGCCCCAGATCGGCGACCACTTTCACCAACTTGCACCCCGCATCGCTGTCGAGCGACTGGACCAGGGTGCGGTCGATCTTGATCATGTCCAGCGGCAGCGCGCAGATCCGGGCGAGGCTGGCGTAGCCGGCGCCGAAATCGTCCAGAGCCACGCCGATGCCCGCTTCCCGCAGCGCCGCCAGGGTCGCCTGTGCCGCCTCGACGTCCTCTACCGATGCGTTCTCGGTGATTTCCACGGTGATCCGGCCCGGCCGAATGCCGCTGGCAAAGACGATGCGCAGCAATCGCGCGGCGATACCGGGATCGCAGACCTGTCGCGGGGCCAGATTGAGCGAGAGGCCGATCCCCTCGTCCCAGCCGCGGGCGTCCCGGCAGGATTGTCGAAACATGGCGTAGAGCAGTTCGTCGTCAAGGCCGACGTCCTCTGCCAGCGGCAGGAAGCAGTCCGGGCCGAGCAGGCCTTGGCGGGCGTGATGCCAGCGCGCAAGCGCCTCGAAGCGGACGATTTCGCGGGAGGGAAGGGCGACGATGGGCTGGTAATGCGGCACGAGTTCACCGCGTTGCAAGCCGCCGCGCAGATCTTCTTCCAGCGCCGCGCGGTCTACGAGGTGGGCCAGCATCTCCGGGACGAAGCTTCGCGCGCAATCTCCGCCGGCCTCCTTGGCGTGGGAGAGGGCGATCGAGGCGCCGCGCAGCAGTTCCGGGCCGGGATCGTCGCCAGGCAGATCGGTCGCGATGCCGATCGAGGCGGTTGGGCGGACGATATGGCGGCCACGGCTGACAGGCTCCGCGATGGCCTTGAGCAATTGGCCGGCGATCTGCTCGGCGGCGGCTTGAGCCGCCCGGTCAGGCAGCAGGAGCGCGAACTCGTCAGCCCCCAGATGGACCACCTGCGAAGCGGGCAGAAAGCGGGTGCAGCGTTCGTGCACCACGTGGATGAGGAAGTCGCCGGAGGCATGGCCGCAGAGATCGTTGACCAGCTTGAAGCGATCGAGATTCACCAGAAGCAGCGAAACCGGACCGGCGTGCAGCGAAGAGGCGGGATTGCCGACAGCATGCCCGGAACGAAGGTCTTGCAGGGCCTGCTCGATCAGGCGCAGCGGGGCTACCCGCAGGGGGGCGACGCGCTGTGCCGATGGGCGGGCCGTGGATCGCGGCGGGGGCCGCTCTCCATTCGGCTTGAACGGTCTGGGTGTGCGCATCGTGCTTTCCGGACGTCTGACACCCCATTATATCGCACCGGCGGGGACTGCGGTCCGGGCGACATGTCAATTGCTGTCATCTATTCGAAAACAGCCGCCAATACGGTGGCCAGGTCGGCCGGATCGCGTTCGTCGATCGCCACTTCCAGATCCGGGTTCTCGCTATAGCCGAGCATGCGGCCATGGCGGTCCAGCGTTACGGAGAGCACGCGCAGACCCTCGCCTTCGGTGACGACGGCGAGGCCACCGGCTGAAGGGAACCGATCGGGATCGACGATGAGGATCGATCGCCCCGGCAGTCCGGCGCCCAGTGTGGGACGGCCAAGCCGCAGGCCGTAGGCGCGCGGCCCGGCATTGCGTGGGGCTTCCACCTGGTCTCCGGCGGGAGTGCGCGCGATCAGGCCTTCCGGAAGGGGGCTGCCATAGACCGGTAGCAGGCGTTGAGCGGCTTCGGGGGGCGCGGCTTCGAGGGACGCGCTCTCCGGGGCGGGCTTGGCTTCCGGCGCTGCGGTCTTAGGCTTTGCAGGGCCTCGATCGAACAGCGGATGCGGCATGCCCTTACCGGCGGGCGGCGAAACGGCGTCCTGCCCCTGGCGCAGCTCGTCGCGAAGAGCTGCGATGCGGGCGCGGGACTTGGCGATGCGAAGCTCGGGATTGGCCACCAGCGGCAGCGCTGCGTCGAGATCCCCGCGCTGGTGCGCATCCTGAACGATCGCGATCAGATCGGCGTCGCTGGAAGCGGCGAAAAGACGGCGCAGCGATCCGCGAACGTCGTCGTTCCAGCGATCGTAAGGCTTCAGCGCGTTTTCGATCCTGGAGAGGATGACCGGGGCAATCCCATATTCCTGTTCCAGCGCAGCGATCGTCAGTGCGTCATCCGACCCGCGCCGGTTGCGCAACGCGGCTGCCAGCAGGACCGCGAAACGTTCCGCTTCGGGATCGGTGCGATCGTTTCCGTGGAGCGGATCGGCCCAGGCGGCGATGTCGAACTCCGGATCGTCGATGTCGATCAGCAGTTCTTCCGGATCGATGCCCAGCGCGGTGGCAATGTCCCGCAGTTCTGCCGCGCGGGAGAATATTTCGCCCCGCTCGATCTTCGACAGGCGAATATAAGTGATTGTCGGAAGCTTATCCGACAACTCCAGCAGTGATCCAATATTCAGCTGCTTGCGAAATTTCCGGATGCGGTTCGGAAAGACGAGCGTGCGATAGGCATCGATCTCGATAGCGGTCGGCGCCGTGGCAAGCGCCTTCCCAGTCCGCTTATGCGATCCAAGCGGTTTTTGGGTCATTGAGGCTCTTAATTTAGCTGTGGATGTGGATTTTGTTCCATGGAACGGACGGTTGGTCAATAATCCATTATGTATATCGTACCAAAGTGGGTCGGATCGTAAAGGGCGGCAATAACTTCCACCAGTATCCTTCCTATTTTGCACCATAACGGGTACTCTTGTCGTGTTTCGGGGAAATTTCAGCTTCATTGCAGGAAAAAATTTCCTCCTGCTTTGGAGTATCCGGGCGGGCAAGGACCTGCCTGTGATATTCGATTTAAGAAGCTGAAACTTAAGTAGGTTGTAGCCAGAACGTTCTCGACGCTGTCTGGTTCCTCCTATCAGAATCCCCTTTTCTCTTTTTTAGGATTAGCACTGGGCAACTTGAAGCCAGGCTGAACGCAGCAGCATTTGCCGAAGCGTTACGGCTATCGGTATTGGCCTGGCGTTCAGCTAATCCTAAAGAGGTAGAACCGCGCCCGGCACGCGGACGCTATCCGCAAAAATAAAGGGGCCGCGTCCGCGAAGGACGGCGGCCCCTTGAAAACCTACCTGCGCAACCTGACGGCTTGCGGCAGGCCTTGACCGTCAGGTCAGCCGCGACCCAGCGCTGCCTTCATCAGGCCGATCTGCTTGCGATAGAGATTGGTCATGGCCGCGAAATCGGCCTGCACCTGACCGAGGTTAAGCAGTTGATCTTCAAGCGTGACGTTGTTGCCGTCAGGTTTCGTTTCCGTGGTGTCGCTGTCCAGCACGATGTGGCTGCCCGCCTGAGGCGGCTTCGCGCCCAGAGCGGTCATGCCGCCGGACAGTTCGACACGAGGACGGGACACGCGGGGCGCGCCGTTCGCCTGGCCATATTGCGAAACGAGCGAGGAGAAGTCCGGCGCCTCCATAGTGCGGGCCTTGAACCCCGGCGTCTCGTTATTGGCGATGTTCTCGGCGATCACCCGCTGGTGGCCGGCCATGAACTTCATGGCCTGGCCCATGCCGTCGAAAATAGGAGGAAGAGATGACATGAAAATTACCTCAGGAACCGGAAAGGCGCGACAGGGCGGCCTGGTAGTTGGCGAGTTGCTTCTGCTGGTAGGCAGACCCGGCACCGGTGGCGAGCGTGCCGTTCACCTGCGCGGCCTTGCCGTCATCCCAGTAGAGTGAGCGATAGGCGGACTGGGTCATGGAAAGCGCGCCGGTGACCTTGGTAAGCGCGGCGGCGGCGGTCTTGGCGTCGGTCAGGCTCAGCGAAAGCGAGAGATTGAGGCTGTAGACGCCGCCCGGCGTCACTTTCGGTGCATCCTTCACCGGCGTCTTGGACGCGACCAGCCGGACCGGGTCTATGCCGAGTTTGGACAAGGCGTCCTTGCCGTCCGCGCCGGCGCCCAACTCGATCTTGAAGCCGGACTTGACCTGGATGCGCAGCGTGGTTTCGCCATCCACCTTGGGCGTGGTGATCGTCGCCTTGGTGCCGGTGATCCGCGAGATCTTGTGCGACAGCGTCGCCATCGTCTCTTCCGCATCGATCGTGATCGTGCGCGTGGCACCGCCATCGACCCGGATGGTGAACTGATCCCCGGCGCGCAGACTGGTCTGCGAGGTCAGCGTGGTCGATTCCTGCTGGTTGATCGTGCCCCGGCTGAGGCCCAGCGCGCCGAGCACGGTGGAGCCGCCCGTGGCGACGGAAATCTTCACCGGTTCGGCCTTGCCGCTGGGGAGGCCCCATTGGGAAATCTTCTCGATTTCGCCGCTGGCGGAATCGATGCGGGCAACGAAGCCGTCCACGGTGCCCGACTTGGTCCCGTCAAGCGCTCCGGCGGTACGGCCGCCCACGTAGAGCGTGCCGTTGACATAGGCCACGCTGTCGGCCTGGTCGGTCTCGGACGTGCCGATATAGGTGGTGGAGGCTGTCGTCAGGCCCGCGTCGATCCGGGTGACGAAGGCGTCCTGCCCGCCGCTCATGCCATTGACCTGGGTGCCGCTGGCGGGAGCGCTGGTGGAGCCGACCACCGCGATTTCGCCGCTGTCGGACACCGCGATGGCGCGGGCGGTGACGTTCCCCAGTGAGATCGAGCCGAGGTCGGTACTCAACGAGGAGGCGTCGAGCCGGCGGACGATAGACACGCCTTTCTCGTTGGTCAGCGCCAGGAGGTTGCCGGAGCCGTCGATCGCCAGCGACGAGATCGAATCGGAGCCGCCGCTGTCGATGATGCGGCGTTCCTGCAGCTTGCCGGTGGCATCCAGCCGAGCGACGAAGGCGTCGCCGCCGCCCGTGGATGCCCTGCCGGCGACGTAGATGCTGCCATCGTCGCCAACCGTCACGGCACTGGCGGTTTCGTTGCCGACCTGGCGGATCACGGTGCTGGACAGTTCGCTGCCGGCCGCATTGAAGCGGGCCACGAGCATGTCGGTCTGGCTATCGTCGCTGTTGCTAAAGGCGCCGCTCACGGTGCCGGCAACGACGATATCCCCATTGGCACCGATGGTGACGGCCGCGCCTTCGGCCGTACCTGCCGCGCCGAGGCTTCGCTGCCAGACGACTTTGCCTTCGCTGTCGACCTTGGTGAGGAACAGGTCGTTGGCGCCGTCCGAAAGGTTGGAGCCGAGATCGCCCGCCGTCGTGCCGACGACGTAGCTGAACCCTTCGGCGTCGGTCACCACGGCGCGGGCCTGGGTGGCGGCGGCGACGGTGTAGTCCGGCTCGGTGGTATCGGTGGAGCTGGTAGTCGTGGTCTTGGTGGAAGCGGCCCGCGCGGCGGCGGCGGCTTTCGCGGTTGCCGTCGCGGCGGTGTCCACGGCGTTGATCTTGTTGAGGCGCTGCCAGGACAGCGAGCCTTCAAGATCCTCCACCCGGTAGATGCGGGCCGCGGTGGGCGCGGAACTCGCCGTCTCGCCGCTGGCGATGATCAGCGCGTCCTCGGCGCCGACCTGGTCGATGGCGACTTTTTCGATGCCGCTGGGATTGAAGACCAGACCCCATTTGCCGTCGTTCTTCTCGACGGTGAAAGAGGATTTCCACTTGCTGATCGGGTTGCCGTCCGCATCGACCAGGGGATTGCCGTTGGCGTCCGTCGATTGGGTGGCGCCGATGGCCGCGTTGATGGCGGCGGCGACCGAATCGAGCGTCGGTGGCTGCGTCGTCTGCGACAGGTCCACCTGGACCGTCTCGGACGAGGTGCCGCGCGTGAGCTTGATTTGCAGCACTTCGCTGCCGGTCATTCCGACAATTGCCGCGTCGCGGGTCTTGGAAACGCCTTCGCCGGCGATCTTGGTGGTGATACCGGCAGGCTTGGTGCCGACCGTGGTCGCAACGCTGGAAGGCGTCCCGAAATTCATGCTGAGCAGGTCGGTTGCGGCCGATCCCAGATAAGTCTGAAGATCCGCCAGGCCTTTTGCGAAGGCCTTCTGCAGCGATGCGCGTTCGGACGACGAGGTCGTGGCCTTGGCCGCGCTCTCCGCCAGGATGCGCAGGCTGTCCAGCGCCTTGTAGGTGGTGAAGGCGGTCTGCACGTCGGGCAGGTCTTCCAGGTTGCTGTCCTTGGTCGTGTCCACGATCGACAGCATCTTCTTGATGGCCTGGATCTGGCTGCTCACCGGGCGGGTGTCGGCATCCTCCTGCCAGGGCGGCGTGGTTTCCGGGACGGCGAGGGTGAACGCCTTCTTTGCCTTCATGACGGCGGCACTGTCCAGGGTGGCCAGCGAGGTCGAAAGCGCGGAATAGGCACTGGTGCCGCCCAGAACAGACAGGCCGATCAACCCATTGTTTAAATTTATCGCCAATTCTGTCTCCATCGGGTGGCGGCACGCGCCTTCCTCCTATAAATAGAGGGAACAGCGCCCAGACCGTGCGGGATCGAGCAATTTTTCGGGGGTATCGAAGTGACGATGATGGCCGCGGTGGTTGAGCCGCCGGAACTCAAGAAATACTCGGGAATGCAGCGCGCTGCGGCATTGATGCTGGCGCTCGGGCGTGACCACGGTGGTCCGATCTGGGAGCAGCTCAACACCGACGAGATCAAGGAACTGTCCTCGACGATCGCCCAGCTTGGCCGGGTGCCCTCGGTCGTGGTCGAGCATCTGCTCGTGCAGTTCTCGGGCGAAGTGTCGAGCATGGCGTCGCTGCATGGCTCCTACGAGACCACCGAAAGGCTGCTCGAAGGCATCTTGTCGGCGGATCGCGTCAAGGAAATCATGGAGGACATTCGCGGTCCTTCCGGTCGCACGATGTGGGACAAGCTGTCCAACGTCAGCGAGGCGGTGCTCGCGGGCTACCTCAAGAACGAATATCCGCAGACGGTCGCGGTGATCCTGCACAAGCTGCGTCCCGATCATGCCGCGCGCGTGCTGTCGGAACTGCCGCGCGAGTTCGCCACCGACGTCGTCATGCGCATGCTGCGGATGGATACGGTGCAGAAGGACGTGATCGTCCAGGTCGAGCAGACGCTCAAGAGCGAGTTCATGACCAACCTGTCGCGCGCCCAGCGCCGCGACCCGCACGAGACCATGGCCGAACTGTTCAACGCGCTCGATCGTTCGACCGAGGAAGCCATGCTCGGCGCTCTCGACGAAAAGGCGCCGGAATCGGCCGAGCGCATCCGTGCGCTCATGTTCACCTTCGAGGATCTGGGCAACCTGCTGCCGGGCGCGATCCAGACGATCGTGCGCAACTGCAACAAGCGCGAACTGGCGCTGGCGCTCAAGGGCTCGCCGGATGAGATGAAGAAGTTGTTCTTCAACGCCATGACCGAGCGCGCCGCCAAGCTGATGCGCGACGACATGGCCGCCATGGGCCCGGTCCGCGCGCGCGAATGCGAGGAAGCGCAGACCGCGCTGGTACGCCTGGCCAAGTCGCTCGGCGATCGCGGCGAGATCATGCTGGTCGATCCCAAGAGCGACGATGCGATGATCTATTGATCGGTGCGATGACCTGTTTAAACTTCCGTTCGTACAGGCCAAGTGGCTGGGCGGACGGGAAAGATTCCGGTATCCGGTGCGCTCGCGGCGATTGTCGCGAGCTTGCCATTTGGGGAAGCCAATGGCGTATCGGCTGAACGATTCAGAACTGTTTCACACGTCGCGGTGCAATCTCCGCGGCGATCGGCCGGAAGGTCGTGCGAATTCCGAGGGTGCGGCGATGATGGAGGATCCCATGACCATTCAGCCATTCGGTTTCGACAGGATATTTCGATTCCCTGCCAGTGAGCAGCCGGCCGTCGATGAGCGACGACACGACGAGTTGCGTGAACATGTCGAGGAACTTCAGGCCCGGATCGAGCGCCTGCACGAGGACCACGTTGCCGAACTCGCGCGGGCCCGCGTCGATGGCTTCGAGGCGGGGTTGGAGCAGGCACGGGGCGAGCGGGCGGAAGCCATGCTGGCGGCCACGGACGCGCTTCATGCCTCGATCGATGATGTCGAGCGCCGCTTCGATGCGGTGATGGACCAGGTGATCGCGGAAGCCGGGGCGATCGCGCTCCAGGCCGCCGAGCTGCTGGCCGGACATGCCATCACCGCGCAGCCCGCACGTGCCATCGACGAGGCGCTGACACGCGCGCTCGATCAGGTTGCGCGCGATACGGCGCTGTCGATCCGCGCCAATCCCGCCATGCGCGAGGATATCGAGCGACTGGTGGAGGATCGCCGCGCGCGCGAGCGCCGCTCGATGTCCATCGTGGTGGTAGACGACGAGGCGCTGCCGCTCGGCGATGCCCATATCGGCTGGGCGGAAGGCGGCCTCAACGTGGACGCCGCATCGCGCCGCGCCGCCGTCATGTCCGAACTCGCCGGTGTTCTGGGAACCGCAACCGGCCCGGACGACGCCGCGTAAACTTTTCCTGTTCCCGGCAAGAGTTGCCTAGCTTCTTATCCTATAATGTCAGGGGCGACACCAGGGGGTGACGCCGCTGACACAAGAGGCGACTTTTGAACCCGTTGCGGAACTTTATCGAGCAGATCGGCCCCCGCCGGGCCCTGCTGATGGGCGGCGTGGCCCTTGCCTTGCTGGCCGGGCTGGGATGGATGGCCTTTCGCACGCCAACGGCGGAGATGGGTTATCTCTATACCGATCTCGACCCGTCGGCGGCGCAGTCCATCACCGAGAAGCTGAAGGGGCAGAACGTTCCCTTCCAGATCTCCGCAGACGGCACTGCCGTCATGGCGCCGGTCGACAAGCTTGCCCAATTGCGGATGTCGATGGCGTCCGAGCAGCTCGGCGGCAAGATCGGCTATGAAGTGCTCGATGCGGAGGAGCCTTTCGGCATTTCCTCCTCGCGCGCCAAGCTGAACGAGACCCGCGCCATCGAAGGCGAACTGGTCCGCTCGATCGAGAGCCTCGAAAAAGTCAGCAAGGCCCGCGTCCACGTCGTCATGCCCGAGCGTGCGATGTTCGAGACCGAACCGCGCAAGGCCAGCGCCTCCGTTACCGTGAAGACCAACGGGCGCCTTTCCGGTGAGCAGATCCAGGCGATCCGCTACCTCGTGGCGTCCGCCGTTCCCGATCTCAATCCCGAGGCCGTCTCGATCGTCGACCAGACCGGCGCGCTGCTGGCGCGGGCGGGCGAGGGCGGCGATGCCGGGGCAGGCAACCTCGAAGACCGCCAGACCGCCGTGGAAGCGCGCCTGCGCAGCGAAATCGAGGGTATGATCGAGCCGATCGTCGGCCAGGGCAAAGTCCGTGCCGAAGTCGCCGCCGTGCTGGAACGCGACCAGGTGCGCGAGGAATCGGAAGTCTTCGATCCCGACACCCAGGTCATCGCGCATCAGACCACGGTCGAGTCCAGCAACCAGAGCGACGAGAACTCCGCCGGTGCCGACGGCGTGACGGTCGGCGCGCAACTGCCGGACAATCAGGGCAATGTGAACGGCAATGGCGGCGACGCGCGCCGTTCGGCCCAGAACGAGACATCGGAAGACGTCACGTACCAGAACAGCCGCACCCAGAAGGTCGCGGTCCGCACGCCGGGGCAGGTCAAGCGCCTGACGGTTGCGGTGATGGTGGACGGCGGCCCGCAGGGACTGCCCGCGCCGCAGGTCCAGCGCCTCCAGCGACTGGTCGAGAACGCGGTGGGCTTCGATGCCGAACGCGGCGACAGCGTGGTGGTCGAGAACATGGCCTTCAATGCGCCCACCGACCTCGACGGCGCGGCCGGCGGCCTGCCCTTCGGCCTGACCTGGGAGCGCATCTTCGACGTTCTGAAGGTCCTGATCGTGGGCGGCGTGATCCTCTTCGCCATCAAGATGCTCAAGCCCAAGCTGGCCCCGCCGCCACTGGTCGAGGGCGTGGTGGAACAGCGCCTGACCGCGGACGACGCCGAACTCATGGCGCTCAACGAGCGCGCCGCCGAGGGCGACGAAGAGGCCATGCGCCAGCTTGAGGAAAAGCGCGCGGCCGAGGGCGAGATGCTCGATCAGGAAATCGCGCTGGCGCAAGTGGACGGGCGCATCAAGCTCTCCGCCCTGCGCCGCATCGGTGACGCCATCTCGGCCAGTCCCGCAGAATCCGCATCCGTAATCCGTCAATGGATGAACAGCTGAAAGGTATGACCATGAGCGACGAGCTCGAGCCGCGCCAACTGGCGCCTGCTCACCTGTCCGACGAAATTCCCGCAGACGGCAACTTCGAGGAGCAGGCGATCCCGCCGCGCCCCACCACGCCGCCCACCCCGGACGATCTCCAGGCCGTGTTCGACGTGCCGGTGAAGGTCCAGGCCGTGCTCGGCCGGTCGCGGATGGACATCGGCGACCTGCTGCGGCTCAAGCCCGGCATGGTGGTCGAACTCGACCGCCGCGTGGGCGAGCCGGTGGACATCTTCGTCAACAACCGCCTGATCGCGCGCGGCGAAGTGGTGCTGATCGACAGCACGCTGGGCATCACGCTCACCGAAATCGTCCGGCAGGAGGCATGATGCCTCCATCCGAACACGATCCCACGCGGCTGATGCTGGTGGGCGATCTCGGCAACGCGATGGGTCTGGCGGTGGAAATGGTGCGCGGTTCGCCCGCCAGCATCGCCGTGGGGACCGCCAGTTCCACCGTGCTGGAGGACTGGCACCGCGCGCGTGCCGATCTCGTGGTCGTCGATATCGCCGTGAACCTGGAGGACGTCCTGTCCCGCCTGCGCGGCGAGCGGGCCGGGGAGACGCTTTCGGTCGGGCCTTCGGTGGGCATGGCGGTTTCCGAACTCGTCGGCCAGAACATTGCCGACGTCGAGCGCGAACTGATCCTCAAGACTCTCGAACATTGCCGGGGCAACCGCACCAATGCGGCCTCGATGCTGGGCATTTCGGTCCGGACCATGCGCAACAAGCTGCGCACGTTCCTGTCCGACGGCGTTGCCGTGCCGCCCGGCCTGATCCGCCATCACTGACTCTAGGCACCCGGTGACCCGATGAACGCAATCGTCTCTCAAAGGCTGGACCAGTTCCTGACGCGCCTCGGCCCCAGCCGCGATCTTGCGCTGGCGCTGGGCGTCAGCGCGATCATCGGCATGCTGATCCTGCCGATGCCGGGCTGGCTGCTCGACATGGGCCTGGCCCTGTCGATCACCGCCTCGGTGCTGATCCTGATGACGGCACTGTTCATCGAGAAGCCGCTGCAACTGTCCAGCTTCCCGACGATCCTGCTGATCGTGACGATGCTGCGGCTTGGCCTCAACCTCGCCTCGACGCGCCTGATCCTGGGCCACGGGCATGAGGGGCACCAGGCGGCAGGCGGCGTGATCGCGGCCTTCGGCGAGTTCCTGATGGGCGGCGAGACCGTCATCGGCCTCACCATCTTCTCGATCCTCATCGTCATCAACTTCGTGGTCATCACCAAGGGTGCGGGCCGCATCGCTGAAGTGGCGGCGCGCTTCAGCCTCGACGCGATGCCCGGCAAGCAGATGGCGATCGACGCCGATCTCAATGCCGGCACGATCACCGAGACGCAGGCGCGCGAGCGCCGTGCCGAAATCGAGGCGGAGAGCGGCTTCTACGGCGCCATGGACGGTGCCTCGAAGTTCGTGAAGGGCGATGCCGTCGCCGGTCTCCTGATCACCGCGATCAACATCGTGGTCGGCCTGATCATCGGCGTCGCCATCCACGGCGTGCCGTTCGGGGAAGCCTTCACCACTTACACCATCCTCACCGTGGGCGACGGCCTGGTCAGCCAGATCCCGGCGCTGATCGTCTCCACGGCAGCGGGTCTGCTCGTCTCCAAGGGCGGCGTCGTCGGCAAGACCGGTGCGGCGCTGGGTGACCAGCTCGGCCGATATCCCAAGGCCTTCGGTATCGTCGCGGTGCTGATGGGCGTGCTGGCGCTGATGCCGGGCCTGCCGTTCATCCCCTTCGCGGCGATGGCGGGGCTCTGCGGATGGGGTGCCTGGTCGATGGCGCGCAAGGCGCAGGCCAATGCCGCGCAGGAGCGCATGCAGGAGGCAATGGCACAGCAGCAGCAGATGGAAGCGCAGGCCGAGGAGCCGATCTCGCGCACCCTGGCGATCGACGCCCTGCGCATCGAACTCGGCTATGGCCTGCTGCCGCTCATCAACGATGCCCAGGCCGAGCCGCGCCTGGACGATCAGGTCCGCGCGCTGCGCCGCCAGATGGCGATCGACTACGGCTTCGTGCTGCCTTCCGTCCGCATTCTGGACAACATGGCGCTGCTGCCCAACGAATATATCGTCTTCGTCAAGGAGACGGAGATCGCGCGCGGCGAGCTGCGCATCGGCAAGCTGCTGGTGATCAACGCCGGCGGTCAGGACATCGGCATTCGCGGCGAACCCACCAAGGAGCCGGTGTTCCAGCTTCCGGCGCTGTGGATCGATCGCGACATGCGCCAGGAAGCGGGCTTCCGCGGCCTGACGGTCGTCGATTGCGGCACTGTAGTCACCACCCACCTGACGGAGATCGTCAAGGACAACATCGCCGACCTGCTCTCCTACGGCGAGACGCAGAAGCTGCTGAACGAAGTCCACAAGGAAACCGAGAAGCTGATCGCGGACCTCATTCCGGCCAAGATCTCCATCTCCGGGGTGCAGCGCGTGCTCCAGAACCTGCTGGCCGAAGGCGTGTCGATCCGCGACATCCCGACGATCCTCGAAGGCGTGGCGGAAGCGACGGCGATGACCGGCAACCTCACGCAAGTGACGGAGCATGTCCGCGCCCGGCTCGCCCGCCAGATTTCGGCGCAGCAGACATTCGATGGGACGATCCCCATCGTCACGCTGGGCGGCGAATGGGACGAGGCCTTCGGAGAGGCCATCGTCGGGCAGGGCGACGATCGCCACCTCGCCATGGCGCCCTCGCAGCTCCAGGCCTTCATCGGTTCCGTGCGCGATACGTACGACCGGCTGGCCGGGCAGGGCGAGATTCCCTGCCTGCTCACCAGCCCGCCGCTGCGGCCTTTCGTGCGCTCCATCATCGAGCGCGTGCGCCCGGCCACGGTGGTGCTGTCGCAGAACGAGATCCATCCGCGCGCCCGCCTGCGCAGCCTGGGAAATGTCGGCTGATTATGGCCGCAAATGCCCGGATCGCCGACCGGCCGGGTCGCAATCCTTCTATGATGACATGATGGCCGCTGTTCGTCGGCCGGGAGACGTCTTGCAATGCCGGTTTCGGTGAATTCCCTGTTTCCGATGGCCGCTGCTGCTGGCGGCGCAGCTTCCCCCGCGTCGGCGGCCGACAGTCTGGCCGGTGCCCTGAAAGGCGTGAACGCCGCCGCGGGATCGTTCCAGTCGCTGCTCGGCGCGGCCCGGCTGGCGCCGACAAAGACCCCCGCCTCGGGAGGCTCGACGGCCCCGGAGCAGGCGGCGGCTTCCGATCCGGCCGTCATGCCGGCAACCGCCGCCGACACCCTGACGGGCGAGATGGCCCCGCTGCCGCAGGTCGCGCAGAATCCCGCGCCGGAGCCCGCGCTTCCAGAGGCCCCTGCCGCCGATGCAAAGCCGGTGGGCAAGGAGCAATCTGCCGTCCCCAGTGAGAGCGCGGGCAGCTCCGGCGAGGCGCCGGTTGCCGAGCATATCAAGCCAAAGGTCGCCGCACGGCAGCCACTGCTGTCGGAACTCGTCAAGCAGGCCGCCTCGCCTGAAAGCGCCGATGCCGAGGGAGAAACCCAGGCCGTCGTCGTGGACGAGGTTTCGGACGATGCCGAGGCTCCCGCCGCCAAGCACGGTGAGGCGGATGCGTCGGATATCGTTCCGGTCCTTCAGGTGCAGGTGCCGCAAACCGCGCAGACCGCGCCCGCCGCTTCGCTGCAACCGCAACTCGCGGTCAGCCAGCAGGCCGTGCACGTCGCTGACGACGGTGCCGCCGGCGATACCGCCCAGGACAAGAGCGAGGCCGCCGGCAAGGTTTCAGCCAAGTCCGCGAAGGCTGGTGCCGCCTCCGCTGCCTTCGAAAAGGCCGCACCGGAGGCATCGGCCCCGCGCAGCCAGGCGACGACGGCCACTGCTGCCGGTGCCGCCGACGCTGCCCCGGATCAGGGCTCTTCTCCTACCGACGCCAACCTGTCCACGCCGCTGTTCACCCAGACGCTGACGGGCACCGCCAGCCGTCCGGCCGCCCTGCCTTACGCACCGGCGCCGCAGACCGCTGCGCAGAGCGCCACGGTTTCCGTACAGGAGGGACAGTTCGGCAACGACATCGGCGTCGAGATCGCCCGCGCTCTCGACAAGGGCAGCGACGATCTGCTCATCCGCCTCGACCCGCGTCACATGGGCAGGATCGACGTGCGGCTCTCCTTCGATCACGACGGCGTCCTGCGCGCGGTCGTTTCGGCCGACAGCGCGTCCTCGCTGGACATGCTGCGCCGGGAAAGCACGGATCTGGGCCGCGCCCTGGCCGATGCCGGGGTCCGGTCCGACGGCCAGTCCCTGCGCTTCGACAGCCGGTCCGGCGGGCAGGGCGGCGGGCGCTGGCAGGGCGACCAGAACAGTCAGCATCAGGCCGGGCACCAGTCCCAAGGCGGCCTTTCAGATGGCTTCGGCGGGAGCGACGACCCGATCTATCGGCCCCTGCGCAGCAGCGGCCATGTCGATCTCATGGCATAAGGCAGTAGCACAATGACAACCGTTTCAGGCACTTCGTCCACGGCGACGACCGACAAGACCGCGGCATCCACTTCGGGCCTGCTGGCCGACTACAACCTGTTCCTCAAGCTGCTGACGACGCAGATGACGCATCAGGATCCGCTCGATCCCATGGACACTTCCGAATATACCCAGCAGCTGGTGCAGTATTCGCAGGTGGAACAGTCGATCCAGCAGACCGGCAAGCTGGGCGACATCCTCGGCCAGCTGGCATCGCAGCAGATGTCGGCCGCGTCGAACTATATCGGCCGCGAGGCGCGTTTTGACTCTCCGGTGGCGGGTCTGGGCGATGCTCCGGCCCAGTGGACCTACTACGTCGACGGAACGCCGTCCGCGCTCACTGCCACGATCAAGGATTCCGCCGGCAAGGTGGTGAACACCGTCACGCTCGATCCGGCCAGCCAGGGCACCTACAAGTGGGACGGCACCAAGGCGGACGGCACGAAGGCGGAAAACGGCGCCTATACGCTTTCGGTGGAGGCCACCAATACTGCCGGTGACAAGCTGGACACCACGATCAATTCGGTCGCGGTCGTCAGCGATGTCGTGACCGACGGGACCAACATCATGCTCGGCGTGAACGGCATCCGCATGTCGGCTTCGGGCCTTGTCGCGATCGCTGCGGCCGGCACCAATACCGACGATTGAGATCCACGTTCTTCCCGGCCGGGTGATCACATCGGGCCGGGATGAACGGCCTGCTTCCGATCCGGATAGAGTTCGCCCCTGAACCGCGATGGCGGTTCAGGGGCGAACTACGTTCAGGAAAGGCCCACCGTGCTGCGACAGTCGTTGCTGCCGGTCATCGTCACCAGGCCGGGGCTTTCAGAGGCCTGAAGGGCCACGTCCAGGCGCGTGCAGCCGGGTATGCGGTCCGGCAGGGCCAGGACCATCAGGCAGTCCGCGATCGACGGATCGTCGATGGGGCCGATCAGTTCGTCCACGTCTTCATAGGACATGTCCGAATGGCTCATGCAGCGAAGCGCGGCGGCCTGCCAAAGCTGGGTCGTGGAATCGACCCTTACCTTCAGCGAAAACCAGAATTCTTCGTGCGAAACGACATTGGGACCGGCTTCGCCGGCGCAATTGAAAGGTAAATTTTCTATCATCGCACTCTCAATAGTACATCGAACCGAATATACAGTCCGTGCCCCCGGACCTGAGAGGTAATTACGCAACCCCTGCAAATGCAATGGCTGGCCGAGTCAGCAGGACCAACTAAGGGATTTCCCTTATTCCATCGGAAACATAGTAAATCTTCTCTTACCGCCGCCCGCAGGGGGGGCTGGGAAGGAAATAGGCACCAAGTGCGACGTTGAAATTACAAGATAATCGAATTGCCTCAACCCTGCTGGAAAAGCCGGTTGCGCCCGGCTGCTAACGCTCGCTCAGGGATGAACTCTTGGTAAGGGGAAGCCCGAAACGGGCTCCGTCAGGAAGGCCGTGCCTTCAGCGCGCGATCGGGGCGGGTGCGGGCAGAGTAGGAACCGACGGTGAGGGAGCCGGTGGGGCGGCCATCCGGCGGGCGCTGACGATCTTCACCATCGGATCCAGCATCTGGCCCTTCATCACGCCATCGCCCTTGGTGGGAGAGCGCGGCTCGTCCCAGATCTTGCGCACCACGTCCATCCCGGAGACGACATGGCCGAAAGCGGCAAAGCCTGCCTTCAGGTCCGGGTTATCGGAATCGGGCTTGGCATCCAGCGAGGGGATGTCGCCCAGCATGATGGTGAAGTCGGCCGTGGCGCTACCCGGTGCGAAGCGCGCCATCGATATCGTTCCGGCCTTGTGGCTGATGCCGGTCGCGCTGGTCGGCTCATGGGCCACCGGCGGCAGGACGTTCACGCCCTGGAGGCCGCCCTGGAGCAGCCCGTTCGGTTGATCGCCCCAATCAAGGTGCATCGCGCGGTAGAAATTCGCGCCGTCGAAGCGCTTGCCGTCCACATACTTGAGGAAGTTCGCGACCGTCAGCGGAGCGTGGGTCTTGTCGAGATCCAGCACGATGACGCCGGCGCTGGTGGTGAGTGCCACATAGACATGCTCGACCGGAACTGTCGCCACAGCCGAAGCTGGCGGGCTATCCTGGCCCAGGGCCGGGACAGCTGCCGAGAAAGCAATAACAAGAGGCGCGGCCAGGAGCCGGATTGCCGGAACCATGCGCCGCGCCTTGTTCATGGGATCAGCGGACCCGCGGGCCGCCGAACGGCAGCGGCGGAGGAGGACGGCGGGCGCCGCGCGGCAGCTGGGCCTGATAGGCCCGGCCGCAATGCTCGACGCAATAGGGGAACCCGGGGTTCACCTTGTCTCCGCAGAAGTGGAAGTCGGGTTCGCCGGGATGGCCCATCGGCCAGCGGCAGACGCGATCGTTCAGATCGAGCAGGCTGGTCTTGTCGGCGATCTCGGCACTCGGCTTGGCCGGCACCAGGCGGCGCGGCGGCGCGGGCGGGATCGGCTGCTGCTGATCGCCGGGGCCCTGACGCAGGAAGCCGCCGGGGCCGACCGAAACCACGCGCGGACCACGGGGCGTGACAGGCGGTGCGGCATCGTCGGCCGCGACAGCCGGAGCGGCCGGTTCCGGCGCGCGCGCCGCAGGCGCGGCGGCGGGCGGCGGGGCGGCCCGCACCACCGGAGCTTCCACCTTGGGTGCCGGCGCGGCAGGCGCGGCTTCCACCGGCTTGGGCTTCTTGGGCGCGGGTGCGGGGCGCGCAGGCTTTTCGTTGGCCTTCACCGGGGAAGGGCGAGCCTTGAGGCCCAGGCGATGCGCCTTGCCGATCACCGCGTTGCGGCTCACGCCGCCAAGCTCGTCAGCGATCTGGCTGGCGGTGGCACCGCCCTCCCACATCTTGGTCAGCTTCTCGATCCGCTCGTCCGTCCAGCTCATTCGTGTTCCATCTCGTTACCGGACGACATGAGAATCGCCCCTAAATTCCGTGGCGCGGCTTGCCTTGGAAAGCCGCAGCCGATACTCGCCGGTCCATGCCCGATCAAACGAATTCGACCGAACTGCCGTCTTCCGACGGGATCTCTCCCGGCGCGATTTCGGCCCGCCAGTTCCCGGCTAAGGGAGAACCCCTGATCCACCAGGTGAACTGGGAGGGGCTCAAGACCCTTTATATGAAGGAGGTCAGGCGCTTCTTCAAGGTCCAGACCCAGACGATCTGGGCACCGGCGATCACGACCCTGCTGTTCCTGGTGATCTTCACCGTGGCGCTCGGACGCGGGGGCCGCGAAGTGCTCGGCGTCAATTTCGCGACTTTCGTGGCGCCGGGCCTGATCGTCATGGGCATGATGCAGAACGCCTTCGCCAACGCCAGCTTCTCTTTCCTGGCTGGCAAGATCCAGGGCACGATCATCGACTATCTGATGCCGCCGCTGAGTGAAGGCGAACTCATGCTGGCGATGACGGGCGCGGCCGTGACTCGCGCGGTCCTCGTCGGCCTTGCGCTGACGGCGGCAATGCTGCTGTGGCCCGGCGTGAACCTGTCCATGGCCCACCCCTGGGCCGTGGTGTGGTTCGGCCTGACCGGCTCGATCTTCCTTTCCCTGCTCGGCCTGCTTTCCTCGATCTGGGCCGAGAAGTTCGATCATAACGCCGCCGTCACCAATTTCGTGATCGCGCCGCTCTCGCTGCTCTCGGGCACGTTCTATGTGATCGACAACCTCGCGCCGGCTTTCCAGGTGATCAGCCGCCTGAACCCGTTCTTCTATGTGATCTCGGGCTTCCGCTTCGGCTTCCTGGGCGTAAGCGACATCGGCGATACCAACATGGCCGTGCTGCATAGCGCCCTGGGAATGGGGCTGCTGGATCTCGTGCTTGCCGGCATCGTCTACATGGTCCTGCGAACGGGCTGGAAGCTCAAGGGCTGACCCGCTCGCCAGACGACACAGGAAAACCCCGGACGGACCATCCGACCGGGGTTTTTCAGTATTTGGGCTATTTCAGTGCGTCAGGCCGCGCCGCAGATGATAGCGACCATCGTCGAAATCATCGAAGATCTGCGACAGCGAAGGATGGTCGACCGGACCGCCCTCGGCATCCGCCATCAGGTTCTGCTGGCTGACATAGGCCACGTAACTGGAATCCTCGTTTTCGGCGAGGAGGTGATAGTACGGCTGGTCGCGCTTGGGCCGAACGTTGAGCGGGATGGATTCGTACCATTCCTCGCTATTGGCAAACACGGGATCGATATCGAAGATCACGCCCCGAAAGTCATGGTTTCGATGGCGAACGACATCCCCGATCCCGAATCGAGCGCGTGTTTCGCGCGGTGCATCGATGACGCGACCGGCCGCCGGGGAAAAAAAAGACGCCTTGTTCATGCTTGAAATATAGGTTTCCCGCGAGGTGCCCACAAGCGAGCCTTGTGGACAATCCCCATTTTTTGAAAAGAGGGGGTTGGCAAGTCCCACAAGCCGGGCTATCGGCGCGCTTCCCGACCCGATGGAGACCTTCCATCGCTATCGCATCTCTAGCGGAGAGGTGGCAGAGTGGTCGAATGCGCTGCACTCGAAATGCAGTGTACGGGAAACCGTACCGTGGGTTCGAATCCCACCCTCTCCGCCAAGAGCTTGATCTGCTGCGATCGCCATTCTACTCACCGAACGAAACTCCCGCGGATTATGCCGCGACGATCTCGATGTTGGGGTGTTCTGAAAACACTTCCATGATGACGTCGAAGTAGGTGGCCTCTTCGCCATTCTCCATCGCTGCGAGTTGATCGACGATCGGTCTGCCGTTGAACATCGTTCGCGTGGCAAGTCTGGCTTTCAGAAAGGCCGATGTCGCGGCGCGGCCCAGGGCGGCTTTCGTGGCGGGCATGTCTTTCCAGACTATGCGAACCGGCTCTTTGCCCTGGATCGCGCCGTAGCCGCCGTAGAGGACGTCGTTCAGAGCGTCGAGGCTTTCGGCGAGTTGCCAGGTTTCATCGGCCATGAGCAGCCGGTTGATCTCAGCGTAGAACGAGAGAATATCGATGATTCGGCTGCCCTCGATCTCGAATTGTCGCTGTTCCATCGGGTCTTCCGTTTTGCTTTTTGTGTTTCCCGTAACATGTCCCGGCAGGGAAAGGTGCCGCACCCACGAAGAAGTTGCGTGCCGTGACTTAATGAGAGTGACTTGCGATAGCATTATGCGGTATCGGCTCCGGCGAATCAGGGAGCGACATCTTGAAAACCAGACTTTTGAATAGCGCCGGCATGGCTGGCGTGGCCGTGCTTTGCCTGTGCCCGACTTACGCAATGGCGGAAGAGGCCGAGGCGGCAGGCGAGCGCGGTCCTGAAATCGTCGTCGTCGGCAAGAGCTACGGCGAGGAAGTCGGCAAGACGGTGACGCCGCTCAAGGATATTCCGAACACCGTCACGCTGGTCGATCGCGAGCAGATCCAGGCGCAGAACCTGTTCACGCTCGAAGACGCGCTTACGGCGACGCCGGGCATCACCGTCACCGGCGTGGGCAGCGAGGATCCTTCCTACATGTCGCGCGGTTTCGCGATCAGCAATTACCTGATCGACGGCACGCCGACACTGTCTTTCGGTTTCCCGGCGGTGGTGCCGGACCTGTTTTCCTACGATCGCCTGGAAGTGCTGCGTGGACCTGCGGGTCTGTTCAGCGGGTCGGGTAATCCGGCCGGCAGCATCAACCTCGTCCGCAAGCGACCGCTGGAGGAGCTGAAGCTCCAGGGTTCGCTTGGTTATGGCAGCTATCAGAACTTCCGGGGCGAACTGGATATCTCCGCGCCGATCGCCAAGGGCGTGGCAGTGCGCGCAGGGGCCATGGTGCAGGACCAGGACCAGTTCTTCGACGTGGCGCACCGTAACCGCCTGACCCTGTTCGGCGTCGGCAAAGTGGACATCGGCGAGCGCACGACGTTCACTTTCGGTGCTACCTACGATCGCTTCAAGCCGGCGATCCAGTCGGGTCTGCCCGGCATCATCGGTGGGCTCGACGGCAGCGACGGGCAACTGCTGGACATTCCGCGTTCCACCTACCTCGGTGCCGACTGGAACCGCTTCCGGTCCGATATCTGGTCGGTCTTCGCGGACGTGACGCACGAGATCAGCGATCGCTGGACGATCCGGGCGAGCGGGCTCTACACCGACGTCGAGCGCGTCGACATCTACAGCTATATCGGCAACCAGCCGATCACCGCGACCAACGGGGTGACGAACCACATCGCCTATCGCGGCGACAGCTTCATGAAAGCGCATTCGTTCGACTTCAACGCCGTCGGCAGCTTCCCCGCGTTCGGGCGCGATCATACGCTGATCCTGGGCGTCGATTACCAAGACAGTTCCTATCAGTCGTACTTCACACGTCTGTCGAACTACGCGAAGATCGACGTCTACAATCCCGTCTCGCCGCTGGAGCCGCCGCTCGATCCCTATGGGCCGCTGCCGCCTTACCCGGTGCAGGGTGGCACGGGGCAGACGGTGACCCAGAATTACGGCGCCAGCGACACGCGCGTCGCGCAATTCGGCGCTTATGGTCAGCTGCGTTTTAACCCGGTGGAGGGCCTGACCGCGATCGGTGGCGGGCGCCTGACCTGGTGGGATACCGATACCCAGACCTTGCTTCCGGTGCTGGGCAAGAAGGGCGGATATTCGATCGAGGCCCGCTTCACGCCTTACGCCGGACTGGTCTGGGATGTGACGCGCGATTGGAATCTCTACGCCTCCTATGCCGACAGCTTCAGCCCCCAGGCGGCTCCTGCCGGTCGCAGCCGCCCCGATGGCAAGCAGATAGAGCCTCTGCTCGGCGCCCAGTACGAGGTGGGCACCAAGCTCTCGCTGATGGACGATCGCCTGCTGCTGAGCGCGGCGACATACCAGATCGAGCAGACCAACCGCCTGTTCAACGATCCCGACGACGCCACCGTCGTGCTCCAGATCGGCAAAGTGCGCGCGCGGGGCTTCGAGGCCGAGGCGGCGGGCGAGATCCTGCCCGGCTGGAGGATCAACGGCGGCTACAGCTTCACGCGCACCAAATATCTGGAAGACGCCAATGCGCAGTTCGAAGGGCTGCCGCTGGTGCCGATCATTCCTAAGCACTCGGTCAAGGTCTTCACCAACTACAAGGCTCCGGGGGGGGCCCTGGCCGGTTTCAGCGTGGGCGGCGGACTGACCTGGTTCAGTTCGACTTATGGCGGCAATCCGGCGGTGTTCAACGCGGCGGGGACGCTGGTGACGCGCTCCTCCATCGTTCGCCAGGGCGCTTATGCCGTCGTGGACTTGCGCGCGGGCTACGAGTTCGACGAGAAGATCTCGCTCTCGGTCAACGTCAACAACCTGCTCGACAAGACCTACTACGCGCGTATCTCGTCCACCGGTCGCGGCAATTACTTCGGCACGCCGCGCACGGTGTTCGCCACGCTCCGTTTCGCCTACCCTTGAGTTCCGCTCGTCAAACAGGAGGATGACATGAAGGCACTATATCTGGCACCGATGCTGCTGGCCGTTCTGGCCCCGGCCGCGCAGGCCCACGAAGTCTGGATCGAGCGCGACGGCGCCGGTCCCGCCCGGATCTACCTCGGCGAACCGGCGGAACCGCTGCCTGCCGGTGGCGATCCGGAGTTCGACCACCTCAAGGCACCGAAGCTGGTTCCCGCCAGCACGGCCGCGATGGCGCGCAAGGCGGGCTACCTTGAGGTCGCGGTGCCGGCAGGCGATGTCCGCGCCCATGACGACAGCGTGTTCCAGCCCTGGGGCGAAGAGGGCAAGAAGGAAGCGGTGGCCTATTACGCGCGCGCCGGCCGCGCCGATGCGCGCGCGGTCATGCCGTTCGAAATCGCTCCCGTCCGTGCGGGTGGAGACAGCTTCGTGGTCGTGCGCGACGGCAAGCCTGTGGCCGATGCCGCCGTCACGGTGATCTCGCCCGACAAGTGGACGAAGTCGATCAAGACCGATGCCAAGGGTGCCGTCACCGTGCCGATGCTGGGCAAGGGGCGCTATCTGTTGACGGCCTCGCAAAAGGACGAGGGCGCGTTCGATACCTCGGTGGGCAAGGTGGCCGTGCTGCACCGCATCGCCACCACCAGCTTCGTGGTGGACTGAGCCTCGCAGCATTCGGAAACGTCGCGGTGGGTGACCCCGCCGCGACGTTTCCGTCTTCCGCTAGATTTCGTGGCCGACGCGTTCTTCGGTCATGATCTTCCAGCCGGTCATGAACAGGGCGCCCGCGAGCGGCCCGACGACGATGCCGCTAAG
Organism: Novosphingobium sp. ZW T3_23; assembly: GCF_044987305.1. NCBI lineage: Bacteria > Pseudomonadati > Pseudomonadota > Alphaproteobacteria > Sphingomonadales > Sphingomonadaceae > Novosphingobium > Novosphingobium sp. ZW T3_23. Next base: position 2,241 of record NZ_JBJDRF010000030.1, on the reverse strand, counting down.
GCCCATCAGTTCGATTCCGCCCAGCGTCGTCACCAGCACCAGCCAGTCGGGAATGCCGGTGTCGCGTCCGACCAGCATCGGCCGCAGCACGTTGTCGGCCAGGCCGATCACCAGCACGCCCGAACCGACCACCACCGCCGCCTGCCAGATCGCGCCGGTCGCCAGCAGGTAGATCGCGACGGGGCCCCAGATGATTGCCGGCCCGATGGCGGGCAACAGCGCCGCGATCGCCATGAGCATGCCCCAGAGCAGGGCCGCCGGAAGGCCCACGATCGAGAAGGTGACCGCGCCCAGCGCGCCCTGCGCCAGGGCGACGAGGCCGCTGCCCTTGATCGTCGCTCGCACCACCGTCGCGAAGCGTTCCGCCAGGCGCTTGGCGACGCTCTGCTCCAGCGGCAGGGCGCGGACGATGGCCGGGCCGATCCGCTCGCCGTCGCGCAGCAGGAAGTAGGTGACGTAAAGGCCGACACCGAAGGCGAGCAGGAAGGCTGCGGCATTGGCGCCGATCGCGAGGGCGCGGCTGGCGATTATGCTGACGCTGTTGCTTACGGCCTCGCTGATGCGGGCCTGGGCGCGTTCGAAGGAATTGAAACCGAACCCGTCGAGCATGTTCTGGAGGCGCAGGGGCAGGGCGTCATGAACCTGCTGGAAGTACCTGGCGAAATCGATCTGGCCATCGCGCATCTGGGCATAGACCCCCGCGGCCTGCTCGACGACCAGACTGGTCACGACCAGCGCCGGGATCACGACCGCCACTGCGATCACCAGCAACGTCAGCGCGGCGGCGAGGTTGCGCCGTTCGGGCCAGCGGGCGAGGAAGCGCTGGAACAGCGGCTGAAACAGCAGCGCGGCCAGTGCAGCCCAGAGCAGCGCGCCGATGAAGCTCGAAACCACCAGGGTCAGAGCGATGGTGATCGCGGCCAGAAAGAGGATCAGGCCCCCGCTCTCGACCCGCGCACGGTTGATGGTCATATCTGAAAACTGCCCCTGTCGAAATCGTCACGCATCGAAACGCGCCGCGCTACGCTTTGCTCCGGCCAGTCGCCGGCTGTCAATTCGGCCATCTGCGGAATGGCGGGGGCTTCGTCGGATCAGGCGTATTTATACGGTCCGCCACTGGCCAGCGCGGCCTGGTAGGCGGGGCGCGCGTGAATCCGTTCCAGCCAGCGCATCGTCGCCGGGCGCGATCCGTCCAGCCCGGCGCGGCTATGGGCGGCCTCTAGCGGGAAGCTCATCATGACATCGGCGGCCGTGAAGCTGTCGCCGGCGAACCATTCCCGCTGCGCCAGTTCCTGTTCGACGTAGTCGAGATGGACGTCGATCATCGGTTGCAGCCGCTTCTGCGCCATCCGGCCGAAGATCGGAACCTGCCCCAGCACCAGCTTCACCAGCAGGGGCGGCATCAGCGACCCTTCCGCATAGTGCAGGAAATGCCGATAGCGCAGGGCGTCCTCGCGCCCGGCCGGGATGCCCAGCCTGCCGCCTGCCTTCTCGGTGAGGTACTCTACGATCGCGCCGGTTTCGGCGACCGTGCGCGGCGAAGCCCCGTCGGTGTGGTCGACGATGACCGGCGATTTGCCGAGCGGGTGGACCTTGCGCAGCCGGGGCGGGGCCAACATGGTCCGCTCGTCCCTCTGATAGCGTTGCACCTGGTAGGGCAGCTGCAATTCCTCCAGCAGCCAGAGCACACGTTGGGAGCGCGAGTTTTCGAGGTGATGGACGGTGATCATGGGGGATTGAACGCAAGAGCGGCCGGGAAGCTCCATCGAGGAACCTTCCCGGCCGCCCATCTAGGGTTCTGACCCTAGGCCTTGAAGCCTATACGGCTCAGGGCTTGTCGGTGCCCGGTGCGCCGGGCTTGGGAGCCTTGCCATCCTCGATGCGGCCCTCGTTGCGAAGATCGCGGCCTTCCTGGGCCTTCTGCTTGGCCTCGGGCGAGGTGCCGTGCTCGAAGGCTTCTTCCTTCACGTAGCCGGCGGCTTCCTTTGCTTGACCCTTGATGCTCATGTCTTCTCTCCTGCGGTTGCCGGTCTTGAACGACCGTGACGATAGGAGAGCGCGCGAAACGGGAAATGGCTCCTGTGCTCAGTATTGCCCGGAAGGGCTGCTATGGGCCTGCCAAAAAGGGTCCGGCCCCGATCGCCAGGAGACGATCGGGGCCGGAGGCCGGGCGGAAGGAGCGCCTTGCGCCGGGGAGCGCAGGGGTTGGGTGGGGGTGACGCTTCCTCTGCGGCCACCGGC
>NZ_JBJDRF010000029.1:0-65827 GCF_044987305.1 Novosphingobium sp. ZW T3_23 | reverse complement strand
TACTTGTCCAGTCAGTCGCCTTCGCCACTGGTGTTCTTCCGAATATCTACGAATTTCACCTCTACACTCGGAATTCCACTGACCTCTCCAAGATTCTAGCTACCTAGTTTCAAAGGCAGTTCCGGGGTTGAGCCCCGGGCTTTCACCTCTGACTTGAGCAGCCGCCTACGCGCGCTTTACGCCCAGTAATTCCGAACAACGCTAGCTCCCTCCGTATTACCGCGGCTGCTGGCACGGAGTTAGCCGGAGCTTATTCTCCCGGTACTGTCATTATCATCCCGGGTAAAAGAGCTTTACAACCCTAAGGCCTTCATCACTCACGCGGCATTGCTGGATCAGGCTTTCGCCCATTGTCCAATATTCCCCACTGCTGCCTCCCGTAGGAGTCTGGGCCGTGTCTCAGTCCCAGTGTGGCTGATCATCCTCTCAGACCAGCTAAGGATCGTCGGCTTGGTAGGCCATTACCCCACCAACTACCTAATCCTACGCGGGCTCATCCTTGGGCGATAAATCTTTGGTCCGAAGACATCATCCGGTATTAGCAGTAATTTCTCACTGTTATTCCGAACCCAAGGGCAGATTCCCACGCGTTACGCACCCGTGCGCCACTAGACCCGAAGGTCTCGTTCGACTTGCATGTGTTAGGCATGCCGCCAGCGTTCGTTCTGAGCCAGGATCAAACTCTCAAGTTTGGGTCCAATCTCACAACAGGACCAGTCAAAGACCGGCCACCTGACGTAAAATTAATTCAGGGATCATCACCCTGCACATATCTAAACGTATGGTTACGTAAGGACATGTTAAGGTAACGACTATCTACTGCCACCCCGAGCCCTGAAGCCCCGGGAGCAGGCGCCGTCGCCCACATGTCCCTTCATCTAAAACCTACAATGTCAAAGAACCACCAGACAAAAAACCCGGACAACCAGCAATCCCCACTTCTTGCGATTGGGGAGCATGTTGCCCGTAATGTCTTGGCGACCGTAGCAGAACCGTGTGGTCCGCTGCGGTGAGAGGTCCTCTAAGCGGGCCCCATGATTCGGTCAACACGCTAATTTCAAAAAAACGACATATTTTTCAAAACTCACGGATTTGCGCGGGTTTCTCCAAGGCGTGGAATCCGGTCCTGCCGGTTCCTCGTCATTCGGGGCAGGTTTCGGTCTCCCGTCCTGCCCCGAAAAACACGCCCTCCAGAGCGAGTCGCGATATCAAAGCCCCGGAACGAGATGCCAGGCCTTTGCTATGCTGAAGAGGCTGGTAGCGATGAGAACGAATGCCACGGCGAAGAGCAACACGCGTGCCGGCACGCGCTTGGCGAGATAGGCCCCGAAAGGTGCTGCCACCACACCGCCGATGATCATCCCCAAGGTTGCGACGCCGAAGGCGCTGAACCCGAGCGTGGCGATGAACGAGATCGAGATCGTCAGCGCCAGCAGGAATTCGGCCGTGTTCACGGTGCCGATTACCTTGGCCGGATCGCCGCCCTGGATCAGCAGGTTCGATGTGACGACCGGCCCCCAGCCGCCACCGCCCGCCGCATCGAGGAAGCCGCCTACGACGGCCAGCGGCCGGGTCGTGCGCGGATCCTCGAACCGGGGCTTCGACATGCGGATCGCCTTGACCAGCAGATAGAAGCCGATCCCGGTCAGATAGAGCATGATGTAGGGCCGAGCGACGGAGGCATCGATGTTGGAGAGAAGATAGGCACCCAACACCCCGCCCGCGACGCCGAATGGAACGAGCCGCTTGAACAGGCCCCAATCGACGTTGCGATGGGCGATATGGCTCGCCCCCGATGCGCCGGTCGTGAAGATTTCCACGAGATGCGTGGTGGCCGATGCGGCCGCCGGCGCGACTCCCAGGACGCTGACGAGCATCGTCTGGGAAATCACGCCGAACGCCATGCCCAAGGCACCGTCGATGACTTGCGCGGCAAATCCGACGATGATGAAGGGCACGAGGTCGCCAGGGCTTATGCCGAGATCGAACATGAGGTTGTCCTCCCTGTTCCAGAAGTTGCGAGGATCAGAAGCTGTACCGAACGGTCATGCCCCAGGTGCGCGGGTCGCCGGGAAGCCCTGCGATCAGCCCGGTGTTGCCGGGACCGACGAAGAGCTGGTCGAAGTAGTTCTGGTCGAAAGCGTTGCGGACCCAGCCGTAGATGTCAAATCCGCTTTCCGCCCGGAAGCCGAGCCGGAAGTTCGACAGGCTGTAGCCGTCGATCCAGGTATAGGCCGAAGGCGACGGGTTGGACGAGAAGTTCGAGCGATAGCTGCCGTCATAGCCGAAGTAGACCTCGCCCTCCTTGCCGAGCAGGGTGACAGGGTTGTTCACTTCGGCGCCGAAGGAGAACGACCACTCGGACACGCCCGGCAGGCGCTGGCCCGAGATATTGCAGTTGGCGGGGCTGAGCGAATTCGGCACGCCGGCCGCTCCCGGCGTCTGGCCTGCGCCCACGGTGGTGCCACCGGAAAGTTCGGGCGGGCACGGCGCGTCGACGAAGCGGCGATAGGTCGCATCGGTATAGGCACCGTTGGCGTAGAGATTGAAGCGTTCGCTCGGTCGAACCGAGAAGTCCACTTCGACACCCTGCGAGCGGACGGCGCCGGCGTTGGCCAGATAGCCGCGCAGCACGCCGAACTGGCCGTTGTTGACGTTGGCCTGGTAGTTCTTGATGTCGGTACGGAAGATCGAGAGGTTGAGCGTGGCCCGGCGATCCCAGAACTGCGACTTCACGCCCAGCTCGTAGTGGTCGACGTCTTCCGGCTTCACCGTGGCGGCCGCCAGGATCGGGTTGTTCTGGGCGTCGGTCGGTACGCCGTTCTGGTTGATCCCGCCCGACTTGAACGTCTTCGCATAGGTTGCATAGACCAGCACGTCGGGCGTGATCTTGTAGCTGGCGTTGAAATCGTAGCTGAAGTTCCAGTCGCTGAATTCGGGCGCGATTTCCTGCGGCGTGAATATCGCCAACTGCGCCGTTTTCACCGGGTTCGTCGGGCCGGTGGTCAGCACGGGATTGCCGGCGCCATCGAAGACGCGGCGTTGGTAATAGCCTTCCTTCTTGTCGTAGTTGAGACGCACGCCGGGCTGGATGGTCAGTTCGGGGGTGATGTGCCAGCTCAACTGGCCGAACAGGGCGGCACTGGTGTTCTTCAGGTATTGGGTGTTGTAGGCGGTGAGGCCGTTCAGCGTTGCCGGGTTACAGGCCAGCTGCTGCGCGGCGGTGGGGCCACAGCCCGAGGTTCCCGGCGGCACCACGGTGTCGCTGCCCGGATTGATGTTCCAGCGGCTGGCGGCGGAGCCTTGCGATTCCGTGCCCTGGGTATCGATCCGCTGGTAGAACCCGAAAGCGCCGACCACGAAGTCGATCTTGTCGCTACTGTAGTTGTAGCGCAGCTCCTGCGTATACTGGTCCTGCTGCGAGGGGTTCTGCGAGAGCGAGACGATCGGCAGGCCGGTGAAGTCGCGATCGTTCGACGGATCCCAGTCCCAGAAGCGCCAGGCCGTGATCGAGGTCACTTCGCCTTCGCCCAGGTTCCATTTCACGCGCAGCGAGGCGCCGCCGATCTTGTTCTTGGCCTGGAGGGGCGTGTCGAGATCGGTTCGGCGGTCGAAGGGATTGGTGCTGGGCGGCGCATAGCCCTGCGCGGCCGCGAGGGCGGCGAACTGACGGTTGAGCGCGCGCTGGGTCAGGCCGGTGCGAACATAGACCGAGCCGCAGCAAATGGCGTCCTGGGCGCTGTAGTCACCCGCCAGCGTGATCGCCAGATCTTCGGTCGGCTGCCACAGCAACTGGCCGCGCAGGCCGAGATTGTCCTGGCTCTGAATCCACTGGTTGGTGGTGACATTGCGGATCGTGCCGCGCCGGTCCGTGGTCGAGATCGCCAGGCGCGCGGCCAGCTTGTCGGTCAGGGGCCCCGAAATGGCGGCCTTGGCCTGCTTGAAGTTGTAGTTGCCGATCGAGACTTCGGCCTTGCCTTCGAAGTCGAAGGTGGGCTGGTTGGTGGTGATGTTGATCGCGCCGGCGGTGGTGTTCTTGCCGTAGAGCGTGCCCTGCGGGCCGCGCAGCACTTCGATCTGGGCGACATCGAGGAAGTCGAACGTGGCCGAGGCGACGCGTGAGTTGTAGACGTCGTCGACGTAGATGCCGACGCCCTGCTCGATGCCGTCGTTGGTAAGGCCGAACGGCACGCCCAGGCCGCGAATGTTGACGGCGGTGTTGCGGGGGTTCGAGGAATAGAACTGCAACGTGGGGGTGAGCTGCTGGAGCCTGCCGACGTTGAACGAGCCGGTCGAATCGATGTGCTCGCCGCCCACCACCGAGATCGCCAGCGGCACTTCCTGGCTCGATTCCTGGCGGCGGCGGGCGGTCACGAAGATTTCATTGCCGCGATCATGCGCGCCGGTGCCGACCGACGTGGGCGATTCCTGCTCGGCGGCGTCCGCGGTCGCGGCGGCGACGACCGGAGCGTCGGCGGGTGCGCGTTCATCGGCGAGTGCCGGTGCAGACGCCAGTGCCAGCGTCGTAATCGTGAACGTCAGGCACGCGAGCGGAAGCGGGGCCGGTAGCGGCCCGCGAATGATCTTTCTCATGAAATCCCCCTTGTTCGAATGTTATGCTGTTCGAAGATTGTGAAGGGGCTTACATCCGGCGGTCCGGTCTGCTTGCCTGTCGTCAGTTTCCAGTGTGGGCCGCTTACGAGGCGAAGCGCCGCCGTTCGGTAATGTCGAGCTGAACCAGCTTGCCGTCATGGACGGTCAATTGGATGACGCCATAGCGCATGTGATCGAGCGCATCGGCCACGACCTGTAGCGGAGCGGGCTTGGGTTCGCCCGCGTCCTTGGCCGCATCCTTGCCGAGATCCTTGCCAAAATCCTTGGCGTTATCCCTGGAGAGATGGAGTGCCGATCGCGTTCCCGATCGCTGGTGGTCCGTTGACGGTTGAGACATGGCGAATCTTTCTCCGAGCGCGATTTTGCGTCGTTGCCCCTGTTATTCTCAACCTAAAAAGTTGACAATAGTCCTACCCGAAAGTTTCTGTTTTTCACGCCAAAGCAAAATCTTTTTACGCCCAAGCGATGTCTGACTTCACCATTCGATATTCTGTCGATTTAGGATGAGCCAAGCGTTTTCAGGCGCGGAATCGCGCCGGAATTATAAGCCTGTTCAATATGTTATAGGTCATCGACCACTGGCGGGCCGTGAGCAGGTGGTTCAGTTCTGGCTGTCGATCTGCGCGGGTACGGGATCGATGCGATCCGACAGGCGTACCCCATCGAGCAGCTCCGCCGTGCGGTCACGCACTTCCAGCATGAGTGCGCGCGTACGGCACTCGCCTTCCTCAAGGCAGTTCTTGCACTTCTCGTGCGCGAAGCGGCTGGCGCAGGGCACCAAGGCCAGAGATCCGCGCATCAACCGGATCAGATCGCCATAAGTGATGTCGATCGGCGATACCGCCAGCCGATAACCGCCGTCCTTGCCGCGCTGAGAATCCACGATGCCGAAGCGGCTCAGCTCCGAGAGGATCGTGGTGAGGAACTTGGCGGGGATATTCTGGGCTTCCGCGATCTGGGCAAGCTGGATTGGACCTTGGCCGTAGTTATCGGCAAGGTGCTGCATGGCGCGAATGGCGTAGCGGGTCTTCTGCGAAAGCACGTTCCCGTCATGCGCCAGCACGAGCGGAAATGGCAAGGCTGCTGAAGGGGCATTTCACAGTTTCTCAGAGTCCGTTTGGAAATTCGCTGAAAGCGAATTTCGCGGCACCGGCCCGCGCCCCCACCCTACCACCCGCAGGATACTACCGTTGGGTGGTAGGGTGGGGGCGCGGGCCGGTGCCGCACCGAAAATGCCCTTTCGGGCATTTTCCAAACAGCCTCTCAGCCGGATCGGTCGACAATCGGTGGGGGGGGAAGCGCCGACAGGTCGGCGAGCCCTTGGCGGATTATGACGTCTTGTGTCTTCAACCGCGAAATACCCGGCGAAAACTGGCCCTTCCCGCGATTATCCGTATAGTGCCCGCATGAGCGACCAGCCTTCGGCCGTCAGGCCCCGCCCCGCCACTTTTCCCTGCTTCGCTCTCGCGCCGTGGTCCATCGTCGTGCCGATCCTGGCACTGGCGGCCATCGTGCTTGGCAAGCCCGGCACGATCCCGATGGCGGTCGTGATCGCCGTAGTGCTGGGCGGTGCGATCATGGCCGCCGTCTACCACGCCGAAGTGATCGCCCACCGGGTTGGAGAGCCGTTCGGAACCTTGATCCTGGCTTTCGCGGTGACGGTGATCGAAACCTCGCTGATCATCTCGATCATGCTGAGCGAAGGCGCCGGCGCGCAGGCTCTGGCGCGAGACACGGTGATCGCGGCGGTGATGATCACCATCAACGGCATCGTCGGGGTCTGCCTGCTGCTGGGAGGGGGTCGGCACCACGAGCAGGGCTATACCCAGTCCGGCGTGAACCATGGCCTCGCGATCCTGGCGACGCTTTCCATCCTCACCCTGGTCCTGCCCAACTACACCACCAGCGAAGCGGGGCCGTTCTACAACAACAACCAGCTCATCTTCGTCGCCATCGATTCGCTGGCGCTTTACGCCACTTTCGTGGTGGCGCAGACCATCCGGCATCGCGACCACTTCCTCTATCCCGAAGAGATCGGCGGGTCGCACGAGGCTGTTCCACCCGCCAAGGCAATCGCGGCCGGGGTCATGCTGGTGGTCGCGCTGGTGGCGGTGGTCCTGCTCGCCAAGGCGCTTTCGCCCTCCATCGAGGCGGGCGTCGCCGCGATCGGCGCGCCGCCTGCCACGGTGGGAATCATCATCGCCGCGTTGGTGCTGGCCCCCGAAAGCCTTGCAGCCCTGGGCGCTGCTCGTGCCAACCGGGTACAGACCAGCCTGAACCTGGCGATCGGATCGGCTCTGGCGACGATCGGGCTGACGATCCCGGCGGTCGCCATCGCCTCGCTGTCGATGGGGCTGGAGCTGGAACTCGGCCTCTCGTTCAAGACGACCGCCCTGCTCGGGCTGACCCTGCTGGTGGCAACGATGACCCTGAGCACCGGGCGGACCACCCTGGTGCAGGGCATGGTCCACCTGGTGATCTTCTCCGCCTATCTGTTCACGACTCTGGTGCCGTAACCACGGGCCGCTCTTTCGCCACGGTCGGCGCAAAAACGCTCGATTGGCGCAAAAAGCAGACGCAGAGAGGAAACGTGTCGGGAAAAACCGGACAGGACAGACAGTGCGAACCTGCCCCGCCCCTCAGTTCCGGTAGAGCGCGTCCATCCTCTCGCCGTAACGCTCCTTCAGCTTGTGGCGACGGATTTTGAGGCTGGGCGTCATTTCCTCGTTCTCGATGCCGAAGGGCTCGTCCGCGAAGGTGAACTGGCGGACCTTCTCGATCACCGAGAGATCGGCATTAACCCGGTCGATCGCCGCGCGAACTTCCGCACGGAAAGCGGGGAGGCCCTGCAAGGCCCTGAAGTCGAACTTTTCGCCATTGGTCTTGGCCCATTCCAGCGCCCAGTCGGCATCGGGCACGATCAGTCCGACGATGTAGGGGCGGCGGTCCCCCAGGACCATGGCCTGCGCGATCTCGGGCTGAAGCGTCAGCATGGACTCGACCTTCTGGGGCGAGACGTTGTCGCCCTTGTCGTTGACGATCATGTCCTTCTTGCGATCGGTGATCATGATCCGCCCGCGCGCGTCGATGTGGCCGACGTCGCCGGTGTGCAGCCAGCCGTCCTTCAGCACGGCATCGGTGGCAGCGGCGTTCTGCCAGTAGCCCTGCATCACCAGTTCGCCGCGCACGAGGATCTCGCCGTCCTCGGCGATCCGCACTTCGACATTGCGCAGCGGCGGGCCGACGGTGTCGTGCTTGATTCCGGCAGCCGGGCGGTTGCAGCTGATGACCGGCCCGGCCTCGGTCTGACCGTAGCCCTGAAGAAGGGTTAGCCCCATGGCATCGAAGAAGGCGCCGATCTCGGGATTGAGGGGGGCGCCGCCGGAAACCAGCGCCTTGATCCGTCCCCCGAACTTGGCGCGGACCTTGGGCCGCAGCGTCCGTTCGATCACCATGTCGAGCGGATAGTCCAGCAGCCGGCGACGCCCGGCCTGCTCGCGCCCGGCTATGCCCAGAGCCATCTCCATCAGGCGGGCGGGAACGGCGCCCTGCTTCTCGATCTGCTTCATGATGCGCGTGCGCAGCACTTCGAACAGGCGCGGGACGACGACCATGATCGTCGGCCGCACTTCCTCGATATTGGACGCCAGCTTGTCGAGGCCTTCGGAGTAGTAGATCTGCCCGCCCATCGCGATCGGCAGGTACTGGCCGCCGGTATGTTCGTAGGCATGGCTGAGCGGCAGGAACGAGAGGAATATCTCGCCCTCGTCGCAGCCGAAATCGTCGAAGATGATCTGCGCGCAGCCGGCAACGTTGGTCAGGATCATGCCATGATGCTGCCGCACCCCTCGCGGGGCTCCGCCGGTGCCGCTGGTATAGATGATGCACGCCAGATCCCTGCGGCGGAAATCCGAAACCCGTTCGTCCACTTCGGAACGCGCCCGGGCGGCATCGCCTTCGAGCAGGGCCGCCCAGTCGTGAACCTCATAGGCGCCGCCCTGCATCGGCGGCAGGGGCTCCATGCCGATCACGTGGCGGCACAAATCGGTCTGGACGACGGCCGGAAGCAGCGCCTTGCCGAGCTTCGCAGTGGAGACGATCGCCGCCCGCGCGCCCGAGTTCTCCAGGATATGGATGTGATCGCGTGTGGTGTTGGTGGTGTAGGCCGGCACGGTGACGCATCCCGCCGCCATGACCGCCAGGTCCGCCAGGCACCATTCGGGCCGGTTCTCGGACACGATCATGACCCGGTCGCCCGCCTGCAAGCCCATGCGCCGCAGCGAGGCAGCGATCAGGCCGACCTGACGCGCGGCCTGTGCCCAACTCGTGGAATGCCACGTTCCGTCCTGCTTGGACCAGAGCATGGGCGATTCGCCCAGCCGGTCAGCCCGCTTGAGGAACAGCGACACCAGGTTGGTGCACTTGTCGAAGTCACCAAGATCCATGCCGACCCTCATCCTCTTCAGCCATGCGGATTTGTCCGTTCCGATCAACGTCTAGGCGCGTACAGAGGTTGCGACAAGCCGAGCCGTCTCCGTAGTTGCCCCCATAGCCGAGAGTTTTGACGCTATTCGGTCCCTACCGCTTCGGCGATGGACGCGAAGCCGTCTCGCTTCATCAGCGTTTCCAGGCCCTTGCAAATGGCCGTGGCGATGCCCGGCCCTTCATAGACCATCGCGCTGTAGACCTGCACGAGACTGGCACCGGCGCGAATCCGCGCCCAGGCATCCTCGGCGGTGGCGATGCCGCCGACGCCCACCAGCGGAACCGCACCGCCCGTGGCGCTACGAAAATCCCGCAGGCGCTGCTGGGCCAGATCGCGCAAGGGCGCGCCCGAAAGCCCTCCGGTCTCGCCGCGATGGACGGATCGCAGCGCCGGGCGGGAAATCGTGGTGTTGGACACGATCAGCGCGCCGAGGCGCTTCTCTATCGCGATGCGGGCGATCGCGTCGATATCGGCGGGCTCCAGATCCGGCGCGACCTTGAGGAAGATCGGCGGGCCTGCTTCGCCGCAGACTTCGGCGCGGGCTTCGAGCACCGCATCGAGCAGTCCGGTCAGTGCCGATTCGTCCTGGAGCGCACGCAGGCCCGGCGTGTTCGGGCTGGAGATGTTCACCGCGAGATAAGTGGCAAGCGGCGCCATGAGGCGGGCCATCGTCGCATAGTCGGCGATGCGGTCGGTCGCGTCCTTATTGGCGCCGATATTGATGCCGACCACGCCCGGGCGATCCTTCCGCGCCGTCAGGCCTTGCAGCGCGATCTGCGCGCCGCGGTTGTTGAAGCCCATGCGGTTGATCACCGCGCGGTCTTCCACCAGCCGGAAAAGGCGCGGTTTCGGATTGCCGGACTGCGGCAGCGGCGTGATCGAGCCCACTTCGGCAAACCCGAATCCCTGGCCCAGCAAGGCGTCGGGCACTTCGCCGTCCTTGTCGAAGCCGGCCGCCATGCCCACGGGATTGGGGAAAGCGATCCCCGCCACTCGCGTGGAAAGCGATGCGGGAAACGCCGGCGCGCGGGTTTTCCCAGCGAGTTTCAGCGCCTTGAGGGCGAGTCCGTGCGCCGATTCGGCATCGAGACGGAACAGGGCGGGTCTGATCAGAGAGTAAAGCACGGCTCGCGCATAACCGCCTCGCGCCTGTTGCTCAAATGCTTCTTATCATGCGCGCCCATCGCAAAACCGCTGCGAAAGCGTCGCAGGAAGACCACCCATGTCGCAATTATACAATAAATCGTCATGAGCGCGGCATACAGGGGAAGCGCGACCCGAAGGGCTCGTAGCGGGATGCGCACGAGTTCTTTATTACCTTAAAGGCGGTTCCCGATCCTGATCGGGGACCGCCCTTTTTTATCCGGATCGGCCATATCGGCCCATATCGGCCCATATCGGCCCATATCGGCCCATATTTCTCTCCAGAAACGATGATTTTGCAACAGCCTGATCGGTTTTGTCGCATAAATGCTGTGCGAAACTCCATTGAAACCGGAGGGGTCCTGCACTAGGTGGCACAAATCGGAAAGATTTGATCCACTTTACCGCAAGAGACCGAAAGCCGCAGATATGCGCCTGTCCAGCATGGCCGATTACGCCGTTGTCATCATGTCCGCCGCGACTCGGCATTCGGGCACTTGCGCGCATCATCCGCAGGATTCGCGGATGAGCCGCATCTCGGCCGCGCAGCTTGCGGAAGAAACCGGCCTTCCCGCGCCTACGGTGCAGAAGCTGGTAAGCAAGCTGACCGCCGCGGGATTGCTGCAATCCACCCGCGGCGTGGGCGGAGGGCTGAAGCTGGCCCGCGCCCCTGAAACGATTTCGATTGCGGATATCGTCGAGGCAGTGGAAGGGCCCATCGCGCTCACCGCCTGCCTCGAACAGGGCAAGCACGAATGTACGCTGGAAGGCGGATGCAGCGTGCGCCCGCACTGGCCGCAGGTAAACGCGGCCCTGCGCGGCGCATTGGCGCAAGTGGTCCTGACCCAGCTCGTCGAGGAAGTATGAATGACTGACGAAACCTCCCCCGAGGGCACCATCGAGGTGCGCGAAGTCCATGGGGACGACCTGCGCCAAGCTGAGGGGCGTGACATCGAAGTGCGCGATCAGGCTGCGCGCGAGGCTGCGGCCCGCGTGGCCGACTACGAGCATGGCTGGGTGGCCGACATCGAGCAGGAATACGGCCCCAAGGGCCTGTCCGAAGAAACCATCCGCTTCATCTCGGCCAAGAAGGACGAGCCCGAGTGGATGCTCGAATGGCGGCTGAAGGCCTATGCCCGCTGGCTGGAGATGACTCCGCCCGACTGGGCCAAGCTGAACGTGCCGCCGATCGACTACCAGGAAGCCTACTATTGGGCCGCGCCCAAGAAGAAGCCTTCGCTGTCCAGCCTGGACGAAGTCGATCCCGAAATCCTCAAGGTTTACGAAAAGCTGGGCATTCCGCTGGAGGAGCAGAAAGTGCTCGCCGGCGTCGAGGGCGCACGCAAGGTGGCCGTGGACGCGGTGTTCGATTCGGTTTCCGTCGCCACCACCTTCCGCAAGGAGCTGGAGCAGGCGGGCGTGATCTTCCGCTCGATCTCAGAGGCGATCCGCGAATATCCGGAACTGGTGAAGAAGTGGCTTGGCAGGGTCGTGCCGGTCCAGGACAACTACTTCGCGGCGCTGAACTGCGCGGTCTTCTCGGACGGCACCTTCGTCTACATCCCCGAAGGCGTGCGCTGCCCGATGGAGCTGAGCACCTATTTCCGCATCAACGCGGAAAACACCGGCCAGTTCGAACGCACCCTGATCATTGCCGAGAAGGGCAGCTACGTCTCGTACCTCGAAGGCTGCACCGCGCCGATGCGCGATGAAAACCAGCTCCACGCCGCCGTGGTCGAACTGGTCGCGCTGGAAGATGCCGAGATCAAGTACTCCACCGTCCAGAACTGGTACCCCGGCAATGCCGAGGGCAAGGGCGGCATCTACAACTTCGTGACCAAGCGCGGCCTGTGCCAGGGCGCCCGCTCCAAGATCTCCTGGACCCAGGTGGAAACCGGCTCGGCCATCACCTGGAAGTACCCCAGCTGCGTCCTCAACGGCGAGGATTCGGTCGGCGAGTTCTATTCGGTTGCGGTCACCAACAATTACCAGCAGGCCGATACCGGCACCAAGATGATCCACAACGGCAAGGGTAGCCGTTCGACGATCATCTCCAAGGGCATCTCGGCCGGCAAGAGCAACAACACCTATCGCGGCCTCGTCCGCGTGGCCGCCAATGCCGAAGGCGTGCGCAATTTCACCCAATGCGATTCGCTGCTGCTGGGTAAGGAATGCGGCGCCCACACCGTGCCTTATATCGAAGTGCGCAATCCCAGTGCCCAGATCGAGCACGAGGCGACCACCAGCAAGATCAGCGACGACCAGCTGTTCTACGCCATGCAGCGCGGGCTCGACACCGAGCAGGCGGTGGCGCTGATCGTCAACGGCTTCGCCAAGGAAGTGCTTCAGCAGCTGCCGATGGAGTTCGCCGTCGAAGCGCAGAAGCTGCTGGGCATCTCGCTGGAAGGTTCGGTGGGGTAGTGCCCACGCTAGTCCCCCACCCCCGTCACCCTGAACTTGTTTCACGGTCCATCGGGCAGCTCGGACCGAAGAGGCGCTTCACCAGCCGCCTGATCGGTTTACGCCGGCAAGGCACGGGGCGTGGGGAAAAATGGACCCTGAAACGAGTTCAGGGTGACGCAGAAAAACAAGAGACACGAAGGACCAATCCATGACCGCCGCCCGCAAGACCCTCGGCATCAGCAAGGACGCCGCGCCGAAGGCCGACGCCAAGGCCAGCTTCAACGTGACCGGCGCACGCCTCGACACGCTCAAGGAGCGGGCCAAGGAAATGCGCCGCAATCCCAGCGAGGCGCAGACGGCGCTCTGGGCGGAACTGTCCGGTTCGAAGCTGGGCGGCGTGAAGTTCACCCGCCAAAGCGTGGTGGGTTCGACCATCGTGGACTTCGCCTGCCCTTCGCGCTGGATCGTGGTCCAGCTCAGCGAGGAAGATTCCAACCCGGACGTCAACGAGCTGCAGGACCGCAAGCTCATCGAAGTGGGCATTCGCGTGCTGCGCTTCTCCGAGGATGAAGTGCTGGGCCGCATCGACGGCGTCGTGCGCGAGATCACCACCGAACTCAACGTGCCGTTCGACAAGCGCTCCGCGCGCCGCAAGGCCGGGACCACTGCTGCCCCTCGTTTTGATGAGGGAGCCGAAGGATGACCATGCTCAAGATCGATAACCTCCAGGCCAATGTTGCCGACAAGCCGATTCTCAAGGGTCTCTCGCTGACGATCAATCCCGGCGAGATTCACGCGATCATGGGGCCGAACGGCGCGGGCAAGTCGACGCTGGGCTATACGCTCGGCGGCCGTCCGGGCTATGAGGTGACGGGCGGCTCGGTCGATTTCCTGGGCCAGGACCTGCTTGAACTCGAACCCCACGAGCGCGCCGCCGCCGGGCTGTTCCTGGGCTTCCAGTACCCGGTCGAGATTCCCGGCGTGTCCTTCGTCCAGTTCCTGCGCGAGGCAGCCAATGCCCAGCGTAAGGGCCGGGGCGAGGAAGTGCTGTCGGGCGGCGAATTCCTGAAGTTGGCGCGCGAAAAGGCCGGCCTGCTGCGCATGGACATGGACATGCTGAAGCGCCCGGTGAACGTCGGCTTCTCCGGCGGTGAGAAGAAGCGCGCCGAAATGGTGCAGATGGGCATCCTCGATCCCAAGCTGGCGATCCTCGACGAAACCGACTCCGGCCTCGACATCGATGCGCTGCGCATCTGCGGCGAGGGTATCAATGCGATCATGCGCGCGCCCGACAAGGCAGTGCTGCTGATCACCCATTACCAGCGCCTGCTCGACTACGTGAAGCCGGACTTCGTCCATGTCCTGGCGGGCGGCCGCATCGTCAAGACCGGTGGGCCGGACCTCGCGCTGCGACTTGAGGAAGAAGGCTACGAAGCCGTCGTGCAAGAGACGGCCGCATGAGCGAAGTCGCTGCTCTCCCGACGCGGAAGCACGAAGACTTCCGCTATTCCGATATCGGCGCACTGGCCGGTGTCTGGCCGATCGCGCGCGAAGAGATCGTCGTGGCCGATGGCGGCGACGAATCGCTCCAGATCGTTGAGGACGGTGCGGAAGCCGTAGCGCGCCATCTGGTGATCTCGCTGGGCAAGGGCGCGAAGTTCGATCTTCGCGTGCTTTCGGCGGGGCCGGTCTACGGGCGTATTGCAGTGGATGTGCGGCTGGCCGAAGGCGCGGACTTCACGCTGGGCGCGGCGCAGCTCGCCACCGGCAGCGAGACGCTGGAAGTCGTCACCGAAGTCACCCACGCGGGGCTTAACGCCACGTCCCACCAGATCGTGCGCACCGCGCTGGCGGGCCATTCGGTCGGCACCTATCTTGGCCGCATCGCGGTTGAGCGCGGCGCCGACGGCACCGATGCCGAACAGTCGGTCCGCGCCATGCTGCTGGACCGCACGGCCACCGCCAATGCGCGCCCCGAGCTGGAAATCTACGCCGACGACGTCAAGGCAGCGCACGGCTGCGCGGTCGGTGAACTGGACGCCAACGGCCTGTTCTACCTGATGAGCCGCGGCCTCACGCCGCCCGAGGCGAAGCGGCTGATGCTCCAGGCGTTCATCGCTGAAGCCTTCACCGGCGCCCCCGGCGAAGCGGAGCTGAGCGAGGCCGCCATCGCCCGGCTGGAGCAGATCCTGTGAGCCAGACCCCTGTGAGCGAAATCGGCGAAACCGGTGACGTCCTGGCGGTGAAGGCCCAGTTCCCCGGCCTGTCCGGCAACTGGCACTATCTCGACACCGCCGCCACGGCGCAAAAGCCGCAGGCGGTGATCGACGCTACCGTCGATGCCCTGGGCCGCGACTACGCGACCGTGCATCGCGGCGTCTATGCCCGTTCGGCAGACATGACGCTGGCCTTCGAAGCCGCGCGCCGCAAGGTCGCCGCCTTCCTCGGCGGGCAGGAGGACGAGATCGTCTTCACGCGCGGCGCCACCGAGGCGATCAACCTCGTGGCGCAGACCTGGGGCGTGCAGAACCTCAAGGCCGGCGACCGCATCCTGCTCTCGGTGCTTGAGCACCACTCCAACATCGTGCCGTGGCAGCTCCTGCGCGACCGTACCGGCGTGGAGATCGACGTCTGCCCGCTGACGGCGGACGGCCGGATCGACCTCGAAGCCGCCGAGCGTATCCTGACGCCTGTCCACAAGCTGGTGGCTTTCGCGCATGTCTCCAATGTGCTCGGCTCGGTGCTTCACGTGGAACATGCGGCGCGCCTTGCCCATGCGGTTGGCGCGAAGCTGCTGATTGACGGCTGCCAGGCCGCCCCTCGCATCGCGCTCGACATGAAAACGATGCAGGCCGATTTCTACGTTTTCTCCGCGCACAAGCTTTACGGCCCGACCGGGATCGGAGCGCTCTGGGCGCGCAAGGAACTACTCGATTCCATGCCCCCGTGGCAGGGCGGCGGCGCGATGATCGACCGCGTCACGTTCGAAAAGACCACTTACGCCCCTGCCCCGCAGCGTTTCGAGGCCGGTACGCCGATGATCGTCGAAGCCATTGGCCTCGCCGCCGCAATTGACTGGCTCCAGGCCTACGGACTTGACCGCGCGGAGGCGCACGAACGCCACCTTGCCGGCAAGCTGCGCGAGGAACTGGGCAAGCGCAACGACGTCACCCTGTTCGGCCCGGCCGATTCGGTGGGCATCGTTTCTTTCGCAATGGACGGGGTGCATCCGCACGACCTCGGCACCATATTGGATGAGGAAGGCGTCGCGATCCGCGCTGGTCACCACTGCGCGCAACCGCTGATGGAGCACCTCGGCGTTCCCGCGACGGCCCGCGCCAGCTTCGGCCTCTACAGCGACGACAGCGATATCGAGGCGCTCATGAAGGGTATCGAGCGCACCCGGAGAATTTTTGGATGAGTGAAGAGAAGCCTACATTCACCGTTGAGGAAGTCGATTCGGTAACGCCCGCGCCCCGTGCGCGGGTGGACGACGCCCCTGCCCCGCGCCAGCGCGATTACCTCGACGGATTCCTTGCCGAAAAGCCGCAGGACATCGACCCCGGCCAGCCCGGCGGATCGATCTACGACGGCGTGATCGATGCGCTGAAGGAAATCTTCGACCCGGAAATTCCGGTCAATATCTATGACCTCGGTCTGATCTACGGCGTCGAAGTCTCGCCCGAGGCATCTGTCGCTGTGACGATGACGCTCACCACGCCGCATTGTCCGGTCGCGGAATCGATGCCGGGCGAAGTCGAGATGCGCGTCGCGGCAGTGCCCGGCGTGCGCGATGCCGAGGTCAACCTCGTCTGGGACCCGCCATGGGACATGGCCAAGATGTCCGACGAGGCGAAGCTTGAACTAGGCATGCTCTGATGGCGACGCTTGCTCCTACCGTTATCGTGCGCTTGGCGGACTATGCCGACGCGGCCGATGCCGCGCGGGTGGTCGCGCTGCTCGACAGCTATGCGCGCGATCCGATGGGTGGGGGCAAGCCGCTGTCCGAAGAAGTGCGCGAACGGCTGGTGCCCGGCCTCTCCGCACATCCCGGCGCTTTCTCGCTGCTGGCCTTCGCCGGTGACGAAGCTCTGGGGCTTGCGAACTGCATCACCGGATTCTCCACCTTCGCGGCCCGCCCGCTGGTGAACATCCACGACATGGCCGTGCTGCCCAAGGCGCGCGGACAGGGGGTGGGCCGAGCGCTGATGCTGGCGGTGGAAGCCGAGGCCCGCGCGCGCGGCGCCTGCAAGATCACTCTCGAAGTGCTGAGCGGCAACGCCACTGCCAAGGGCCTCTACGCCTCGCTCGGCTACGGAGACTATGCGCTGGACCCGCAGGCGGGCACCGCGCTGTTCTGGGAAAAGAAGCTATGACCACGGATACCAAGCCCGCACGCCAGCGCCCGGCCGCCGTGCTCCTCACCGCCAACGCGGAAGCGCGGATCGCCAAGCTGATGGGCGAAGCGCCCGAAGGCACGATCGGCGTGCGCCTCTCCACCCCGCGCCGGGGCTGCTCGGGACTGGCCTATTCGGTCGACTACGTAGCCGAGGAAAAGCCCTTCGACGAGAAGATCGCGACTCCCGGCGGCCTGTTCTACATCGACGGTGCCTCGGTGCTCTACCTGATCGGCAGCACGATGGACTGGGTGGAAGACGATTTCACCGCCGGATTCGTCTTCGCCAACCCCAACGCCAAGGGTTCGTGCGGCTGCGGCGAAAGCTTTACGGTCTGAGCGACATTTGAAAATTCGCTGAAGGCGAATTTTGCGGCACCGGCCCACGCCCCCACCCTACCACCCGCAGGATAATACCGTTGGGTGGTAGGGTGGGGGCGTGGGCCGGTGCCGCTCTAAAATGCTCCTGCGGGGCATTTTCCAAACACACTCTAACCTTATTTGCGAAGCGCCGCGATGCAGGCCGCGCGGTCGACATCCTGCCCATCCGACACGCGTCGTGCATCGATGAACGACGCGCGCGGCTCCTTCGAGGAGGCGGACGGGTAGAGATAGATGTCCAGCAGGCAGGCCTTGCCGGTGAACTGCAACTTGCGCGCATCGCCTTCCCAGACGTTGAGACGCGGCTCTCCGAACATCCGCACGAGCTGGCTCTCGTTCGATCCGATCACGCCTTCCGCACCCGGAATCGCCTGAAAACTGGGATCGCGCGCGGTATGCGTGGGCTGGCGGACATTGGGAACCTGCGTGCCGCGCCGGGGCGGAGTGGGCTTGCCGGCCACCCCGCCGCCGGATGTGCTGGCACACCCCGCCAGCAGCAGGGCAAGACCCGCGGCAGCAAAAGCGGCGCGCAAGCGGGAGGGCTGAATCATCGGAATGGCGGCTGCCGCAGGACGGTCGTGAGTCATGATCGCGCCTCGCATCGCCCGGCCTTCGCATCGTGTCAACTCTCGCCGCGCTTGCGAAGCGGCGGCCCGCGCGCTACGCGCGACACAACCTCCAGACAATCCAAGGACTCTCTTTCGCATGGCTGAACCCACCGTGCCGCCCACCTTTGACGTGATTGCCATCGGCAACGCCATCATCGACGTGATCGCCAACTGCAACGACGCGCTGATCGAGGAACTCGGCCTTTCGCGCGGCGGCATGATGCTGATCGACGCGGAACAGGCCGAAAGCCTCTACGCCGCCATGGGCCCGGCCCGCGAAATCTCCGGCGGTTCGGCCGCCAACACGCTGGCCGGCCTCGCCGCGCTGGGCGCGAAGTGCGCCTTCATCGGCCAGGTTGCCGAAGACCAGCTGGGCGAAGTCTTCACCCATGACATCCGCGCTGGCGGCATCGCCTTCGACGTGCCCGCCCGCGCCGGCGTGCCGACCGCGCGCTGCCTGATCTTCGTGACGCCGGACGGCCAGCGCACGATGAACACCTTCCTCGGCGCATCGCAGCACCTGCCGGCCGAAGCACTGGACGAAAGCGCCATCGCCAACGCCGCCGTGCTCTACCTCGAAGGCTACCTCTGGGATCCCGAGGAACCGCGCGCCGCGATGCGCAAGGCCATCGAAGCCGCCCGCGCCGCGGGTCGCAAGATCGCCTTCACCCCTTCGGAATGCTTCGTGATCGACCGTCACCGCGCCGACTTCCTCGACCTGATCGAGACCGGCAAGATCGACGTGCTGTTCTGCAACGAGCATGAAATGGCCGCCCTCGTCGGCCATGACGATTTCGAAAAGGGCGTTGCCCAGCTCGCTCCGCAGATTCCGGTGCTCGTGGTCACGCGCGGCGCCCAGGGCGCGGTCGCGATCTCGGGCGGACAGCGCGCCGAAGTCGGCGCCGAGCCGATCGAGCGCGTCGTCGACACCACCGGCGCAGGCGATCTCTTCGCCGCCGGCTTCCTGTTCGGCCATGTGCGCGGCAAGAGCCTCGAAGAGAGCCTCCAGTACGGCGCGATCTGCGCCTGCGAGATCATCTCGCACTACGGCGCCCGCCCCGAGGCCGACCTCAAGGCGCTGATCTCCGAACGCGTCGGCTGATGACACGAAGGGCTCCGTTCGCAAGGACGGGGCCCTTCTTGCATGCCCGTCGTCCCGGACTTGATCCGGGACCGCTGGCCGAGCCGCGCCTTGCTCGCGGTGAAGCGCCTCAAGGATCGCCAGCGGTCCCGGATCAAGTCCGGGACGACGATGATCTTCTGGTCAGTACGTAGCGATCGACCCATCGCCCAGAGGCGCCTGGCCCGGCGGCTGGCCTCCTGGCTGGGCCGACTGGAAGCGTGCCAGGCACTCCGCCTTGCGCTGCTCGCGCGCGTCGGAATAGCTCCGCGCCGTCCCGCCCGGCAGGGCGCAATCGCGTTCGGGCCTGACCGGCACCTTGGCCCGGCATCCCTCCTCGCTGGCGAAGAGATTGTCCGCGCAGTCAGCCAGCGCCGCCACGTCGGCATCGTGCTGGGCGCGGCAGCTTGCCGTCCAGCGCTGCTTGTAGGACAGCTCCGCGAAGTTCAGGCAGTCCTGGTATTCCTGCTGGGCGGCCTGCTGGCGGCGGGACTGTTCCTCCTGCTCGCGGGCCTGCGCCTTGGCCTGAAAGTCTTCCTGCTTCTGCCGGGCCTCCTGCTCGGCCAGCACCCGCGCTTCCTGCCGGGAGGCTTGGCCCGGCAGGAACACGCCGTAGTAATAGCCGACCCCGGCCCCGGCGAGCAGAGCCGCCGCCGCCAGCGACGCCTTCAGGACGGTGTCGACCTTACTCGCCATGGGCCTTCTCGCGCGCCACTTCGCGCCAGCCGATGTCGCGGCGGCAGAATCCGGTGGGGAAATCGAGCGCGTCCACGGCGGCATAGGCCTTCGCCTGCGCCTCGGTAACCGAAGCGCCGCGCGCCGTCACATTGAGCACGCGGCCGCCGCTGGCGACCAGTTCCCCGTCCTTCATGGCGGTACCCGCGTGGAAGACCTTGGCACCCTCGGCCTCGGCCGCCGCGATTCCGCGAATCGCGCCGCCCTTTTCGGGCGTGCCGGGATAGCCGTTGGCTGCCATCACCACGGTCAGCGCGGTATCGCGGCTGAACTTCGGCGGTTGAATCGCAGCCAGCCGGTCGTCGGCGCAGGCATGGAGCAGTTCGACCAGATCCGATTCGAGCCGCAGCATCATCACCTGGCACTCGGGATCGCCGAAGCGGCAGTTGTATTCGATCAGCTTGGGCCCCTCGCGGGTCAGCATCACGCCCAGGAACAGGACGCCGGAATAAGGCGTGCCCTCGTTTTCCAGCTGGCGCACGGTGGGCGCGATGATGCGTTCCAGCACTTCGGCTTCCAGCGCGGGCGTCAGCACCGGAGCCGGGCTATAGGCCCCCATCCCGCCGGTGTTCGGGCCGGTATCGCCGTCTCCCACCCGCTTGTGGTCCTGCGCAGAGGCGAAGGGGACGATGGTGGAACCGTCGGTCAGCGCGAAGAAGCTGGCTTCCTCACCTTCCATGAACTCCTCGATCACCGCCTCGGCCCCGGCTTCTCCGAAGCGGCCCGAGAAGATCTCGCGCACGGCTTCCTCGGCCTCGGCCATGGTCATGGCCACGGTCACGCCCTTACCCGCAGCAAGCCCGTCCGCCTTGATGACGACCGGCGCGCCGAACTTCGCCAGCGCCGCCATGGCATCGCCTTCGCTGGAGACGCGCTCGTACCCGGCGGTGGGAATGCCCGCGCGTTCGCACAAGTCCTTGGTGAAGCCCTTGGATCCTTCGAGCTGGGCCGCCGCCTGGCTGGGGCCGAACACCGAGAAGCCCTCCGCCCGCAGCGAATCGGAAAGACCGTCCACCAGCGGCGCTTCGGGTCCGACCACCACCAGACCCACCACATTCGCCTCGCAGAAGGCAATGACCGCACCGTGATCGGTGACATCCAGGTCGATGCAGCTTGCCACCTCGGCAATGCCCGGATTACCGGGTGCAGCCCAGAGCGCGTCGCAGAGCGGGGATTGCGCCAGCTTCCAGGCCAGCGCATGTTCGCGGCCGCCCGAGCCCAGAAGAAGGATGTTCATTGCCTGTGCCTTTCGATGACGACGAATTCGATGACGGTCGTTCGGGTGGGCTGGTAGCGAAGCAAGCGGCCGGGGACAACGCTGCGCCGCTTTCGATCAGCGAGATTTCGAACCTCCTGAAACGCACCGTAGAGGATCGCTTCGGCTTCGTTCGCCTGCGGGGAGAGCTTTCCGGCGTGAAGCGGGCGGCATCCGGCCACCTCTATTGCGCGCTCAAGGACGACAAGGCGGTGATCGACGGCGTCATGTGGCGCGGCGGGGCGCAGCGCCTCGCCTTCCGCCCCGAGGACGGCATCGAGGTGATCGCCACCGGCAAGCTCACCACCTATCCCGGTCGCTCGAAGTATCAGGTCGTGATCGAGAGCATGGAGATCGCGGGCGAAGGCGCACTGCTGGCGCTGCTCGAAAAGCTGCGCGCACGGCTGGCGGCGGAAGGCCTCTTCGCCCCCGAGCGCAAGCGCGAACTGCCGTTCCTGCCGCAAGTGATCGGCGTGGTGACATCCCCCACCGGCGCGGTGATCCGCGATATTCTCCATCGGCTGGCCGATCGCTTCCCCAGCCATGTGCTGGTCTGGCCGGTGCTGGTGCAGGGCGAAGGCTCGGCGCAGCAGGTCGCCAATGCCGTGCGCGGTTTCTCCGCGATTCGCCCCGGCGGCCCGGTGCCGCGCCCCGATCTGGTGATCGTGGCACGCGGCGGCGGCTCGATCGAGGACTTGTGGTCGTTCAACGAGGAAGTCGTCGTGCGCGCCGTGGCCGAATCGTCGATCCCCGTGATCTCCGCCGTGGGCCACGAGACCGACACGACGCTCTGCGACTATGCCGCAGACCGCCGCGCCCCCACGCCCACCGCCGCCGCCGAGATGGCCGTGCCGGTGCGCCTGGAACTGGCCGCCACGCTGGACGAACTGGCCTATCGCAAGCGCCGCTGCGCCCTGCGCCCGGTCACCCTGGGCCGCGAGCGGCTGGAAGCCCGCGTCCAGCGGCTGCCCCGACCCGAGGCGATTCTCGCTGCCAAGGCCCAGAAGCTCGACGAACTTTCCGAACGCCTGCGCCGCGGCCTGCGTGACGAGGCCGCCGCCAAGCGCGAACAGCTTGGCCGCACCGCCTCGCGCCTATCGCTGCCGCTGCTGCGCCACCGCATGGAGCGCAGCGAGGAACGGCTCGCGCGCACCGGCCTGATCCCGCGCCTGCTCACTCGCCGCTGGACCATGGCGCGCGACGGGCTTGCCCCGGTATCGCGGGTCTTGCCGCAGCTCGATCCGAAGCGCCCGCTGGAACGCGGCTATGTCCTGGTAAAGGGGCCGGACGGACGCGCGCTCACCAGCCGCGCAGCAGCCTCGCAGGAGACTCTGCTGACGCTGGAGTTCCGCGACGGCGAACTGACCGTTGCCGTGGGGGCCGAAGCCCCCGCTCCGGCCGTGAAAGCCGCCGAAACGGCCGCCGAGGGTGCAGCCCCCAAGCGTCCCGCGCGATCGAAGACGGACCCATCGCGGCAGGGCGATTTGTTTTGACCGCCGCGCTCTGCTAGGATTCCCGCCATGCTTATGTCTTCTGCCGACCGCCCCGCCAAGCTCGCCTACGGACCCAACGGATTCCGGGTTCTGAGCGGCGGACAATTCGTGCTCTGCGCCGTCACCGGCGAGAAGATCCCGCTGGAGGAGCTGCGTTACTGGAGCGCCGAGTTCCAGGAGCCTTACGCCTCGGCCGAAATCGCGACTAAGCGCCTCACCGGAAAGGCATGATCGTCCGCAAGGCTTACGCGGCTTCGCTGATCCTCAGCGGCGCCGTCGCCCTCTCGATTCTGGCGTGGAATGGGCTGGCCGCGCAATCGACGGCCCCCGTCGCGCCTGCGGCAGCCGGAAGCCTTGCCTATAGCGGTGAACTGACCCAGGGCGGCTGGATACGCGGCAAGGTGCCTGCGGGCACCGGCGCGCTGGCGCTGAACGGCCAGCCGGTGCAGATCGCTCCCGACGGTTCGTGGTTCGCCGCGTTCGACCGCGATGCCGGCACGATCGCCACGCTCACGGCCACCTTGAACGGCCGCAGGATCTCGCAGCCGGTCTCAGTTTCTCCCCGCGCCTGGCAGATCGAGCACGTCAACATCGCCCGCAAGCCCGGCGGGCCGAGCGAGGCCTTTATGGCGATCCGCCGCCCCGAGCTTGACCGCATCAATGCCGCCCGTGCCATGAAGACCGACGCGCAGGGCTGGCGCCAGCACTTCATCTGGCCCGCCAAGGGGCGCATTTCCGGTCGCTTCGGCTCCCAACGCGTCTATCGCGGCGAACCGGGCGCCTATCATTCGGGGCTAGATATCGCCACCGGCACCAGCGGCACGCCCTTCGTGGCCCCGGCCGACGGCGTGGTTATCCTCGCTGCTGAAAAGCCCTTCACGCTCGAAGGCAACCTGCTGATGCTGGACCACGGCATGCGGCTGAACAGCGCTTTCCTGCATTGCTCGCAGATTCTGGTGAAACAGGGCGATCACGTCCGGCAGGGTCAGGTGATCGGCAGGATCGGCATGTCTGGCCGCGCCACCGGACCACACCTGCACTGGTCGATCAAATGGAACGAGGCGCGGCTCGATCCGATCCTGTTCACAGGGCCAATGAACACTGGGCCAATGAACTGATTTCGCGCAGTCGAGGCAAAAGCAGGCTTGCGGCCTGCGCCGGAATGCTTATCCCGCCCTTGTGCGCCGCACCATTGCCCTTCTCGTCCTGCTGAGCCTGTTGCCGCTGACCTGGGGCCGCACGCCAGAGCACCCCAAGTTCAAACGGTTCGAGCTATCCTTCAGCCGACTGGCCATGCCCTCTGCGAAGCGCGTGGCGCCCCGCCTTGGCGCTTTCCGGCTGGAGGAAGTCTGGCAGGCGCATAGCCGTACCCACTCCTTCGGAAGCTACTCCGCGCTGCTGCTCCGCGACGGCGGCACGATGCTGGCGATCAGCGATTCCGGTGGTTTCCTGGAATTCAGCGCGCCCGGCCAATCGCAGACGGACAGCCGCATGGGCGACCTGCCGCTGTCCAGGGACGCCGACAAGGCCGCACGCGACGTCGAATCGGCGACGCAGGACGACAAGGGCATGATCTGGCTCGGGCTCGAAGGCCGCAATGCCATCTACCGGATGAACCCGGCCTACGAGATCGAGCGCAAGGTCAGCCCCGTCGTCATGAAGGACTGGGGGGTCAATTCCGGCCCCGAATCACTGACCCGGCTTCGCGACGGGCGCTTCGTGGCCTTACGCGAAGGCTACGTGGGCTGGAGCGATCACCTGCACCAGGCCGCGCTGTTCAGCGCAGATCCTACCGAGCATCCCAATGGACAGGGCTTCACGTTGGATGGGCCGACAGGCTTCAGCCCCACCGACATGGCGCAATTGCCCGACGGGCGCCTGCTGATCCTGATGCGGCGCCTGATCTGGCCGATGCCCCAGCGCTTCGCGGGCCGCATCGCCATCGGAGACCCTGCCGCGATTCGTCCCGGCGGAACCTGGAAAGTCACCGAAGTGGCGCGGCTGTCCTCGGACCTGCCGATCGACAATTTCGAGGGAATCGCCATTGCGCCGCGTCAGGACGGGCGCCTTACGGTGTGGCTGATCTCCGACGACAACTACTCGCCGCTCCAGCGCACGATAGTCTGGAAGATGAGCGTCGATCCGGCTGACCTGCCCTAGAATAATGGCCGGACGTTTCGTCCAGCACGGACGTCATCCTGAACTTGTTTCAGTATGACGATGGTTCTTGCGGGAGGAGGGTGGCCTTTACACCCGTTCGCTCAGAAAGTGCGATCGCTGCATTTTTCTCGCCGAACCCGGGCATGCAAAAAGGCGCGCAAGCCAGCTTGCACGCCCTTCGCAAGACACTGTTTTCACGCTCCGCTCAGGGAGCGCGAAAATCAGGCAGCTACGGCCTGGGTCTTCTTCAGCTCGCGCTTCACCTTGAGGGCGCGCGTCGAGAGCTTCGTGTCCGAAGTCTTCAGCAGCCAGTTGTCGAGACCACCGTTGTGCTCGACCGAGCGCAGGCCGTGGGTCGAGACGCGGAACTTGAAGCTGCGCTCAAGACCGTCCGACAGCAGCGTGACGTTCTGAAGGTTGGGAAGGAAGACGCGCTTGGTCTTGTTGTTGGCGTGGCTGACGTTGCAGCCGACCTGGCGACCCTTGCCGGTCAGTTCGCAGATGCGGGACATGTCTCTAACTCTCGCTCGAAAAAATTCTGTGGCCGTAGAAACGGGAAGGCGCGCCCTTAGCGATTCCCTGGGGGAAGGTCAAGTTGCGCACAGCTTTTTGAGGGTCTAGCGCTTGGTCATGACCCGCTGGCCCTTACCCGAATACATGGAACTCGCCCTGGCGCAAGCCCGCGAAGCCGCCGATTCCGGCGAAGTGCCCATCGGTGCCGTCGTGGTGAAGGATGGAAAGGTCATCGCCGCCGGCCGCAACGGCCCGCGCGAACGCCACGATCCCACCAGCCATGCCGAAATCGAGGCGATTCGCGCCGCCGCGCTGATTCTCGGCAACGAGCGGCTGGAGGGGTGCGAGCTTTGGGTCACGCTGGAGCCTTGCGCCATGTGCGCCGGCGCGATCGCCCACGCCCGCATCGCCCGGCTCTATTATGCCGCCGCCGACCCCAAGGGCGGCGCGGTGGAACACGGCGCACGCGTGTTCGAGCACGACCAGTGCCTGCACAAGCCGGAAGTCTATTCGGGAATGGGCGAATCGGAAGCGGCGGACCTGCTCCGCCGCTTTTTCCGGGAACGCCGTTAAAGCGGCGTGAAATCCAGGCCGATGTCGGCGGCAGGCGCACTCTGGGTGAGGCGGCCCACCGAGACGTAGGTCACGCCCGAGGCGGCGATGGCGCCGATGGTGGAGAGGTTCACACCGCCCGAGGCCTCTGTCGGTACGCGTCCGGCCACAAGCGCCACGGCCTCACGCAGCACGTCAGGCCCCATATTGTCGAGCAGCAAGTGATGCGCGCCGGCAGCGATGGCCGGTTCGATCTGGTCGATGTGGTCCACCTCACAGATGATCTGCGCGACGCCCGCCGCCTTGGCTCGCGCCACCGCCGGGCCGACGCCGCCCGCCACCAGGACATGGTTGTCCTTGATCATGGCCGCGTCCCACAGCCCCATGCGGTGGTTCCGGGCGCCGCCCATGCGGGTCGCGTACTTTTCGAGGTGGCGCAGGCCGGGAATGGTCTTGCGCGTGTCCAGCAGCGTGGCGTGCCCCTTCATGGCATCCACATAGTCACGCGTCATCGTCGCGATGCCGGAGAGGTGCTGGACGGTGTTGAGGGCGCTGCGCTCGCCGGTCAGCATGGCGCGGGCGTTGCCAGTGAGGCGCATGAGCTTGGCGCCGGGATCGACGCGGGCGCCTTCCTCGACGAGAATCTCGATCTCCATCGCCGGGTCGAGCTTGCGGAAGAAGGCTGCGGCGATCGGCAGGCCGGCGACGGTGATCGCATCGCGCGAATCCATGACGCCGGAGAACCGGGCATCCGCTTCGATCACGCTTTCGGAAGTGACGTCGCGGCCGCCGCCGGGAAGGCCCACGCCGAGATCCTCGGCCAGCGTTGCATCGACGAAGGCGGCGAGGTCAAAACCGAGGGGGTCGAAACCGGGGATCGCGAGTGTGCTCATGATCCGCGTCTTTCGCGCGTTCGAATCGGAATGTCGAGGGGCAGCGCGATGCCGACAGCGGTCCCGGATCGAGTCCGGGACGACGGGGCGCGGATATCGGTTCTCCGCGCCCCGTCAGTATCAATGGACGAAGCGGGCGATCACGTCGCGGTAGGAGCGGCTGACCTTCACTTGCGCACCGGAATCGAGCACCAGGAAGCACTCGCCGTTGGTATGCGGCTTGACCTGGCGGACCTGGTTGAGATTGACGATGGTCGAGCGATGCACGCGCTGGAACACGCGCGGATCGAGGCGGCGCTCAAGATCCTTCATCGTTTCGCGCAGGATCAGCGAATTGTCGGCAGTGCGGATGCACATGTAGTCGCCGGCAGCCTCGATATGCTCGATCGAATCGACATCGATGCGGAAGATCTGGCCGCGATCCTTGATGTTGATGAGCTTTTCGTAGCGGTCCGCGTTGGGATCGGATTCTTCCGGGATGTGCTCGATGGCGTCGGGGGCCACTTCGGCCAGCACCGTCTTGAGCTTTTCCGCCTCGTCCGACGAACGCTTCTCGGCCAGACGCTGGCGCACGCGGGCGAGGGTGTCGTCCAGCTTGGTCTCGTCCACAGGCTTCATCAGGTAGTTCACCGCGTTCGCCTCGAAGGCGCGGACGGCGTGTTCCTGGTAGGCGGTGACGAAGACGAACAGCGGCGGCTCGATCTCCATCACGCCCTTGACCACCGAGAAGCCGTCGAAACCGGGCATCTGGATGTCGAGGAAGACGAGATCGGGCTTTTCGGTCTTGATCTTGCGGATGGCCTCGCGGCCGTTCGAGCAGGTATCGATGATCTCGACGTCCGGATACTTCTCCAGGCGAAGCTGAAGGCCCTGGATGGCGAGTTTCTCGTCGTCGACGAGGATGGTGCGAATGGTCATCAGTTACGTTCTCCGGCCCGGCTAACGCTTGTGGGCCAAATATGTTTCATCGCGCGGCGAAAACCGGCTGCCGCGGCTGCTCTGGCATGTCTTCCGGGGTGGGTTGGCGTTCGGCGGGAAGTTCGATGAGCACGGCGAAGCCGCCTTCGATCGGCTCTATCGTTTCAAACCGGTGATGTTCTCCGTAGGCCTGGGAAAGACGGTCGCGGATATTCGCCAGGCCGACGCCAGTGGAGACCGGCTCCCCTCCATCGTAAGTCATGCCCGACAACCTGTTGTCGGTTGTCGGACTTTGCAAGCCCGGCCCGGTATCCGAGACGGTGATGCGAAGCATCGGCCCGACGAGTTGCGTGACGATGGTGATCTCGGCCCCGGATTCCTGCGGCGTCACGGCATATTTGATCGAGTTTTCGACCAGCGGCTGGAGCAACAGGGAGGGCAGAAGGCAGGTCTCGGTTTCCGGATCGATGTTGAACGTGGTGCGCAGCCGTTCCTCGAATCGCATCAGTTCGATGTCGAGGTAGAGTTTGAGCGTCTCCACTTCGAGGGCCACGGTGACCCGCGCCGAGGGTTTGTTGATGAGCGTATAGCGCAGGAACGACGACAGGCGGCTGAGCATGGCATTGGCCGGCTCGGTCTGCTTGAGCAGCACCAGCGTCGAGATCGAGTTCAGCGTGTTGAACAGGAAGTGCGGGTTGAGCTGGTAGCGCAGCATGGCGAGCTGGGCCTGCGTCGCCTGATTCTCCAGCCGGATCATCTGGTCGTTCTGCTCTTCCACCTGGAGGTAGAAATTGATCGCGTAATAGAGCGCCGACCAGGCGCCGAGCAGGGTGGCGTCGAGGTAGAAGACGCCGATGAACAGCTGCGCGAAGCTGGAATCGCTGTCCGTCCGGTAGAGCGAGATCACCCAGGCATCGATGAAGGCGTGCAGCCCCACCGCGAAAGGCAGAATCAGGGCGGTAAGGCCCCAGGTCACCAGCGCCCGCCTGGTGATCAGCGTGCGATAGACCACCGAGAGCACCAGCGAGATCGAGAAGCCGGTGACCGTGGCGATCAGCACCAGCACCAGGTAGGACAAGGGCTGGGCATTGGCGATCGTGGACATGGCGCGAAGCAGCATCGCGCCGCCCCACCCCACGAATTGAAGACGCCAGAAGGCCTTGTCCTTGTTGGCAAAGAACGGAATGGGCTGGATCGGCAGGACGCTCATGCCTGCTTCCTAGCCGAATTATTACCGAAGCGGAAACTGTCGAAAATGGCGCGGAGCCCGTTCCGTCAGCTCTTTTTTCCGTCACCCCTCGCTTCGGCTATCGCCTGCGACAGCTGATCGACGCCGACCGCGCCGGAAATCAGCCGCTCGCCGGCCACCCAGCTCGGCGTGCCGCTGAAACCGAGCCTCTGGGCGATTTCCAGATTGCGCGAAAGCTCCTGCTCCACCGCGGGACCGGCCGCGACCTTGCGCGCGCGCTCCATGTCGAGCCCGGCCTTCTGCGCGGCGGCTTCGATGCTCTGGGCATCGACCTGGCCCATGGCGAACATGGCATCGTGGAACTGCGGAAACTTGCCCTGCTCGGCGGCGGCGAGAGCCATCTTGGCGGCGGCGGGGCTTTCGGGGCCGATGATCGGCAATTCGCGCACGACGATGCGCAGGTCCGGGTTCTTCTTCAGCAGTTCCGCCACGTCGGGCAGGCTGCGGCGGCAATAGCCGCAGGCATAGTCGCTGAACTCGACCATCGTCACCGTGCCGTTGGGATTGCCGAGAACGGCACCGGGGAACGGCGTCTCCACGTTCTGGCGAACTCCGGCAAGCTGCTGGCTGGCCTGCTTGCGCTGGAGGTTTTCCATCGCCTGGGGGAGAATTTCGGGATTTTCGAGGATGTAGTCGTGCACGACCTTCTCCACCGCGACGCGGCCTCCGAACCAGCCGCCCAGGCCGACCAGCGCGACGCAACCGGCGATCACTGCGAACTTCGTGCCATTACCCATCGTCGTCGAAAATCCTGTGAAAGTGAGAACCGCCCTTAGCGGAGCGCGGCAGGGCCTGCCATAGCCCGACCGGTTAATCCCGATTCATCGCTTCTTCTTGCGCTCCAGCTCGGCGCGGGCCTGCATCTCGATATCCTGCGCCCGCAGCCAATCCGGCGAGCCGCTGGGCAAGCCTGCTTCGGCGGCCTGCGCGCTCATCAGCGCGGCGTCCATCTGTCCGGTCAGCGATTGCTGCTCGGCACTGGCGAGCCGGGCGCGAGGCATGTCGCCGTTGGCGGCATAGATCGTGCCCAGCTGGTACCACGCGAAGGGATTCTCGCGATCGCGCGCCACCGCGTTCTTCAGGACCGTCTGCGCCTCCTTGAAATGCGCGGTATCCTCGGTGGCGATCAGCGCGTGGCCGAACAGCGTGGCGATCAGCGGTTGGTAGCCGGTCAGTTCGGTGGCCTTGCGCAAGGGCACCAGCGCTTCGCCCGGCTGCCC
This sequence comes from Novosphingobium sp. ZW T3_23, assembly GCF_044987305.1. Taxonomy (NCBI): domain Bacteria; kingdom Pseudomonadati; phylum Pseudomonadota; class Alphaproteobacteria; order Sphingomonadales; family Sphingomonadaceae; genus Novosphingobium; species Novosphingobium sp. ZW T3_23. The sequence goes on along the minus strand of NZ_JBJDRF010000029.1, from coordinate 35,688 downwards.
CGCTTCCAGCAGGATCTGGCCCTTCAGCTCCAGGAAATAGGGATCGGCGGCATCGACCATGAGCAGGGCGTCGGTCTCTGCTCGCGCCCGATCGAGCTGCGACTGGCGGTGGTAGGCATAGGCGCGGGCATAGTGCGCGGGCACCGAGTTGTCCGTTTCCGGATAGATACGGAACACGTCGCGCGGCTCGGCCAGATAGCCGAAGAGCTTGGCCTTCGTGCGCACGAAGCGTTTCTGGATCGCGGCATCGTCCGGCTTGGTCCAGGCCGGATCCTTTTCGTAGACGTCCTGGAGCGTCTGGATACGGTCTCCGGTGAGCGGGTGGGTGGAGTAGAACTCGTCCCCGCTCTGCGGCCGGTAGCCGTAGCGGAATTCCAGATTCTGGAGCTTCTTGAAGAACTCCACCGAGCCGCGACCGCTGATGCCCGCCGTGGAAAGGTACTGCGCGCCCGCCGCGTCTGCGGAGGCTTCCTGAGAGCGGCTATAGGCCAGGTACTTGCCCATGGCGGCCTGTTGCCCGGCCATGATCACGCCCATGGCGGCCTCCCCCGCACCCGCAGCCGCCGCAGCGGCGCCGAGCAGCAGGGATAGGATCGAGATGTTGGAGGCAGGCTTGGCGCCCTGATTCAGCACGGCGTGGCCGCCGGTGACGTGGCCAAGTTCATGCGCGATCACGCCCTGCACTTCGGCGGCGGTGTCGGCCTGGTTGATCAAGCCGCTGTGGACGTAGACGGCCTGCCCGCCCGCCACGAAGGCGTTCACCGAAGGATCGTTGATCAGGACGATGTCGACATGATTCGGATTCAGCCCCGCCGCCGTGATCAACGGGCGGGCCATGTCCTTGAGCAGGGCTTCGGTTTCGGCGTCTCGCAGGATCGACTGCGCGCTGGCCGGTGCGACAGACCAGCCGAGCAGCGCCAGGAGACTCAGGAAGAGTGCGGCAATTCGCGCGAAGGACATGGGCTCTCTTGGGGCCTTTTCGGCCTGAACGGGCGCTGAAGACGCCCCTCTGCGGGGCAGCCAGTGCGGATTGTAGCCTCAGCCTAGCGGCGGCACGCTCGCTGGCAAGAGCGCTCCGCGCGCCTTATCCCAACAAGTGCCCGGCGGCCCGCGCCAGCAGTGCGGCATCGTCGGCCACTTCGCCCAGCAGGACCAGCCGGCCGGATTGGTCGCGCCGGGCCACCAGCACGGTGAACTCCCCCGAATGCCCCAGATCGTCAAGAGACAGGGAAGGCAGGGCCCGCAAGCCTTGCGCCAGTTCGCCACGGATATCGAGCGACAGGACTGCGTTGGAGGCGGCCGGGCCGTCCGCCCATTCGGTCAAAGGCGCCGACCGGCGTGCCGCGCCAGGGTCGAGGGCACCGGCGTCTAGGGCAGCGTCCAGGGCAGCCTCGACAAAAGCCGGGACAGCCGTTTCGACCTCCTGGGACGGGTCCTGCTGCTTCCAGTTGACCACCCCATAGATGCAGTCGATCGCCACCTGATCCCGCGAGAAAGGCAGCAGAATGCCGCGATAGAGAATCGTTTCGCCCCGGCCGTTCACGAACGCCGCCTCGAAGCCGACCGGCGCCTGGTTGGCCAGGATCTGACGGGTATGGTCGGTGATCTGCGCCAGCAGCGAGCCGCCGGGTACATCGCTCAGCCTGCGAATCGCCACGTCCGCGCCGCACTCCTGCGCCAGCGCCGCGCCTAGCCAGACGATCGCCGGATCCTCCAGCCCTGCCGAGAAATCGAGGAGGACACCGTGGGGTCCGAAGTCCGGGAGACTGGCGGGGTCGAGATCGGCGGAGTCCGGAAAGGCGCGATCGCCCAGCAGGCTTGCCCAGAAGTTGTAGGCGCGCACCTGCATGCGGCGCTCGTCCCGCGCGGCAGGCGGCGCCATGGCGGCTACCTCATCACAATATTCGCCGCGCAACCCGTCCATCGCTACCCCGCTTGCTTGTCCGTCTCCTGTGCGGGAGCAGGGTGAAATAAAGTTTAAGCCTACTACTTTTGGCGCAAAACGCCTTCCCCCAGTCGCGGCAGGGGAGCCAGGAAGCGCAGCACCGCGAAGGACACGATCAGGAACACCGACGCGGCGTGGAGCGCGAATGGCAGATCCCTCCAGTCCGCCAGAGCCCCCCAGGTCCAGGAGCCGAGCGCCATGCCGCCGAACGTCACCGCCTGGTAGATCGACAGGCAGCGTCCCAGGATTTCGTCGGGAGAGCGAAGCTGCACGGCGGTATTGAGCGTGGTCAGGATCAGCACCCAGGCACTCCCAGCCACGAAGGCTGCCGGCAGCGCATGAAGCAGGTCGTGCGCCATGGCGACGACGGAGAAGGCGAAGATGAACATCGCCGCGCCGAGCGCAAGGATGCCTTCCAGGCCCATGGCATGGCGGATGCGGCCGATGAAAGGGGCCGTGGCGATCGAGCCGATCCCGAACAGGCCGAGCATCATGCCGAAGTCGATCTCCGACCCGTGCATGGAATCGTTCACTACGGCGGGAAGCAGTCCCTGGTAGGCGGCCAGGCTGAAGCCGAGCGCGAAGCCGCGGATCAACAGCCGTCGCAAGGGCCCATTGCCGAAGCAGTAGCGGATGCCGACGCCCACGGCGGGCAGGATCGGCCGACGGTCTATCCGGCGCGGTTCCGGCCGCCACCACAGCAGCACGCCGATCAGGCCGATATAGCTGATCGCATTGATCGCAAAGGCGAAGGACACGTTCCACAGGGAAATCAGCAGGCCGCCCACCGCCGGGCCGATCGAGCGCGCGATGTTGAAGGAGATCGAATTGAGCGCGATTGCCTGAGGCAACTGGTCGGGCGAAACCTGCTGGCGAACCGAAGCCTGCCAGGCCGGGGAGTTGAGCGCCGTGCCGGTGCCGACGCTGAGCGTGAAGGCCAGCAGCAGGAAAGGCGTCATCCAGCCGAGCCAGCTCATCACCGCAAGCGCCGCCGAAACGGTGAGCATCCCGCCTTGCGCCGCCAGCATCACCAGCCGCCGGTCGTAGTTGTCGGCAATGGCGCCCGCGAAGACGCCGAACAGCATGATCGGCACCGTTGCGGAGGCCTGGACCAGCGCCACCAGCTGGTGCGAGGGCGTCAGTTCGGTCATCAACCAGGCTGCGCCCACGCCCTGAAGCGTGGAGCCGACATTGGAAAACAGGTTGGCGATCCAGATCGCGCGGAACACCGGGTAGCGGAAAGGCGAGAACGTGCCGTGCACCGGCTGGGGCACCAGTCCCGCCGTAGCCGTGTGGACGGCTCCTTCGACGATGTCCTCTTCCTTGCTCAAGACTTCGCCCCGCTCGTCATTCCGGTCTCTCCGGGTTACGGGTTAGGCCGCAGGTTCGGGCATCGCAAGGGAGGCCCCGGCCTTCACAACAGATAGCGCATCTTGATCGCCATGCGGGTGTTTTCGGACCCGACATCGAAAGCCGCCTTGTCGAAGCGCGGCGGTCCCATCCGCACCGGCGCATCGCGCGAAAAGCCGAAGCCCTCGCGCGGGATCATCAGGGCGGTATCGAGCTTGCCGTTGCCGTTCTCGTCATGGACCAGCGAGATGGCATAGCGCCCTTCCGGCACCGGTCCGAAATCCAGCTTCACCTCTCCGGTGGCCGGTACCGTCAGCTTGCGGGCGGACGGATCCTTGTCGCAATTGGGGAAGACCTGCGGATTGGTGGTGAGGCAGGCCAGCACTTGCCCCTTGTGCGAACGCAGCCCCGTGACCGAGGCGGAAACGTCTGATTGTACGGCCGCCGCGCCCATCGCTCCCGGCGCGCAAAGCGCCAGGATCAGGGCGCCGATATGCCGCGATCGGTGCCGCAGAGATGATCCCAGAACCGGAAATAGAGGCCGTAGTTGCATCGATAAAGCTCATGATGGCGGTGATGGTGGCTGGCGGTGATGAGCCAGTGTCCCAGGCGCGAGTGGACCAGACGGCGGGGAAACATCTCCCAGCCCATGTGATTGGCGATGCCCATCACCGTCATGACGGTAAGCACCAGGCCGAGCACGGCAACGTGGATCGGCACGAAGAATACCAGCGCCGGAACCACGACGGCTCCGGTCAAGGCTTCGAGCGGATGAAAGCTCATCGCCGCCCAGGCGGTCGGCGGGCGACTGGCATGATGGACGGCGTGCATCAGGCGGAACACCCGCGGCCGGTGCATCCAGCGATGGGTCCAGTAGAACCAGGTATCGTGGAGGAAGAGGTAGAGGAACAGCGAGAGCGGCATCCACCACAGCGGCCATTCGAGCGGGTCTTCGTAGATGAGCGTCCAGCCGTGCGCCTGCCAGCCCCAGGCGACGACGCCGGCGGGGATTCCGTAGATGGCCGAGGACGCCAGCGACCAGCCGATCTCGCCCCGAATCTGGCGGTTCATGCCTTGGTAGAGCCCCGGCCTGACCCGTGCGGTGATCCAGGCGAACAGCCCGGAGGTGCCGAGATAGCGCAGGCCGACGATCGCCGTCATCGTGACGGCGGAAACGCAGAGCGCCCACAGGCCGGGACCGGAAATCGCAGACATGCAGGGGCTTATGCTCCGGGGTGGGTTCAGAGGCCAGCCGATTTTCGTGGCGAGGGTAATGTGGATGCAAGTCGCGCATTCCACACGGCATCCTGAACTTGGTTCAGGATGCCGTGTGGATTAAGCCGACGCTGATGGTCAGAAATGGATCCTGAACCAAGTTCAGGATGACGGGATGGACCGTGCGAACGTGCCCAGCCCCTCAATCCAGCGAGACCCGGATTGGCGGCAACACGTCCACCCCGGCCGCGCCGGCTTCGTCCACCAATCCTTCGGGATCGGGATGAATCAGAATCTCCGTATCCGGAAACTCAGCCGCCAGCCGGTGTTCCAACTCGTCCATCACTCGATGGGCCTCGCGCACGGTCATTTCGGGATCGACCCAGACGTGGAACTGCACGAAGTCCCGGTTTCCCGAAGTGCGCGTGCGCATGTCGTGAACGCCGGTGATGTCGGGGTGGCGGGCTAGCACCTGGAGGAAACGGTCCTTTTTCTCCTGCGGCCACTCATGATCCATCAACTGGTCGAACACGTCCTGCGAGGCATTCCAGGCACCCCAGCCCAGCCAGGCCGCGATGCCCAGCCCGAACAGCGGGTCCGCCCCTTTCAGCCCGGCATACTGGTCCAGCACCAGCGCCACGATCACCGCCACGTTGAGCAGGAGGTCGGACTGGTAATGGACGCTGTCGGTCTGGATGGCGATGCTGCCGGTCTTGCGCACCACATGGCGCTGCCAGGCCACCAGCCCCAGGGTCAGAGCGATCGCCACCCCGGAAACGGCGATGCCGCTTGTCGCGCTCTCCACCCGGCTGCCGGCGAGGAACTCCTCGACGGCGCGGCTGGCGATGGCGAGCGCCGAGATCGAGATCAGCACGATCTGGAACATCGCCGCGATCGCCTCGGCCTTGCCGTGGCCGAAGCGATGCTTGTCGTCCGCCGGCTGCGCCGCGATCCACACGCCCAGCAGCGTCGCCACGCTGGCCACCAGGTCCAGCGTCGTATCGGCCAGGCTGCCGAGCATCGCCGTAGAGCCGGTGGACCATGCCGCCCAGCCCTTCAGGCCGAGCAGCACCACGGCCACGCCGATGCTGGCGAAAGCGGCGCTGCGGGTGAGATGGGCGTGTTCGTGCAAGATCGGGCTCAGGGATAGAGCAGCGAGCTGACCCAGCCGCCGGGCGCATCGTTATGACGCACGAAGCGGCGGCGTTCGTGAAGGCGATAAGGCCGGTCCTGCCAGAACTCGATGGCGGCGGGCACCACGCGGTAGCCGGTCCAGTGGGCGGGACGCTCTATCTCGCCCTCGCCGAAGCGGCTGCGGACATCCTCGTAGCGGGCCAGGAAGGTCTCGCGGCTGTCGAGCAGGGCCGACTGGTCGGAAGCGACCGCGCCAAGCTGCGAATCGCGGGCCCGCGAATGGAAATAGGCGTCCGCCTCCTCAGGCGTGACCGGCGTCAGCTCGCCCTCGATCCGGATCTGGCGGCGCAGGCTCTTCCAGTGGAACAGCAGGGCGACGTGCGGGTTGGAGGCGATTTCCTGCCCCTTGCGGCTGTGGCCATTGGTGTAGAACACGAAGCCCTCGGGGCCGTAGCCCTTGAGCAGGACCATGCGGACCGACGGCAGTCCATCCGGCGTGGCGGTGGCCAGCGCCATGGCGTTCGAATCGTTGGGCTCGGCCTCTCGCGCCTCGTCGTACCAGGTCTTGAACAGGGCGAAGGGATCGCCGTGGGGGATGACTTCGCGGGCCTGTTCAGCTTCCATCTTCGCTTCCTGAAATGCCTGCCCTGATGCTCTCCACCGAAAACTGCCGATATCCCGACAATTCCCGATGGCATTCGGGCACATGGCCGGTGCATAGACGCGCCGCCGGGAGGAGGAAAGCACAGCTTGCCGTTCGGCCCGTCCACACCTAGCTAGGATGCCATGGCAGCAGACCCTTATTCCACCCTTGGCGTATCGCGCACGGCCAGCGAGAAGGACATCAAGTCCGCCTATCGCAAGCTGGCGAAGGAACTTCACCCCGATACCAACAAGGACAACCCCAAGGCGGCGGAGCGCTTCTCCGAGGTCGCCGGCGCCTATGACCTGCTTTCCGACAAGGACAAGCGGGCCCGGTTCGATCGCGGAGAGATCGATGCCGAAGGCAATCCGATGGGCTTCGGCGGCGGCAGCGGCGGCTTCGGTGGAGCCGGGTTCGGCTCCGGCCCCGGCGGACAGCGTGGCTTTTCGGGCGGGTTCGGCGGCAACGACGGCATCGACCTGGAAGACCTGTTTGGCGGCATCTTCGGCGGCGGCAACCAGCGCGGCGCCGGAGGATTCGGCGGCATGGGCGGAAGTGCCGGAATGGGCGGGGGAATGGGAGGTGGTCGCGGCCGCGCCGCCCCGCGCGGCGGCAACGTGAACTACCGGCTCTCCGTTCCCCTCACCGATGCGGCCGAACTGAAGCCGCAGCGTATCACCCTGTCGGACGGCAAGACGATCGATCTCAAGCTGCCGAACGGGCTTGAGGACGGCACGCAGATGCGCCTCGCCGGCAAGGGCGAAGTTGGGCCCGGCGGTGCGGGCGATGCCATCGTCACCATCCAGATCCAGCCGCACGCGTTCTTCCGCCAGGATGGCGACGACTTGCGCGTGGACCTGCCGATCACTCTCGACGAGGCGCTGAGCGGCGCCAAGGTCAAGGCACCGACCGCCGCAGGCGCGGTCATGCTCTCGGTTCCGGCCGGCGCCAGTTCGGGCAAAGTGCTTCGCCTCAAGGGGCGCGGCATGGTCCGCAAGGACGGCAGCCGGGGCGATCTGCTGATCACTCTCCAGATCGTGCTCCCCGAGAACGACGCCGATCTCGCCAAGCGGCTGGACGGGTGGAAGGATCCGCGCGACGTTCGGGCAAAACTGGGAATCTGACGGGAGGGGCGACGATGGTCACCCGGTTCGCCCTCTCCCGATTTTCCCCGGATTTGAACATTCTGCCCGCACCGCCTATTTCCCTCCGGTGAAAGCCGAACTCCCTAGCGAAGCGCCTGCCGCGATAACGCCGGAAGACCGGCGCCGGGCGGCGCTGCGCTGGCAGGAGATGAACTGGCAGGAGATGCAGGACCGGCTTCCCCTGCCCGATCCCTCCGGCCGCGCCTATCTCGTGGTCAAGCGCGTGATCGCCGGGACCTGGGAAGACGGCTTCATCCACGCCGGCAACTTCGCCTACATGACGATCGTCGCGCTGTTTCCCTTCTTCATCGCCCTTGCCGCCATCTATTCGGCGCTGGGCGAGCAAGGCCAGCTCGAAAGCGCGATCGACGCGGTGCTCAACTCGCTGCCGCCCCGTGTGGAGGAATCCCTCGCTCCAGTGGCCCGCGATGCCGTGGCCGCGCGGCACGGCTGGCTGCTGTGGGTCGGCGGCGTGCTGGGGCTGTGGACGGCGACCAGCCTGATAGAGACCATCCGAGACATCCTGCACCGCGCCTACGGCACCACCAAGACTCTGAAATTCTGGAGAAACCGGCTGGCATCCACCGGATTGATCTTCGGATCGGTGCTGCTGCTGCTGCTCTCGCTCTCCTCGCAGGTGCTGATCTCGGTGATCGAGGAAGTGCTGCTGACCCTGTTCCCGGCCCTCAAGGCCTTCAACTACCAGATCGGCATTTCGCGCGGCATATCCGCGGCCACCCTGTTCGCCTCGCTCTATGCGCTGTTTTTCCTGCTGACACCCTCGCGCTACCAGGGCCGCCGCTATCCAAAGTGGCCGGGTCCGCTGCTTGTTGCCGGATGGTGGCTGGGAGCTGCATGGGTGCTGCCGAAAGTGTTGCGCAATTTCATCGCTTACGATTTGACGTACGGAAGTCTCGCCGGAGTGATGATCGCGCTTTTCTTTTTCTGGGTAGTCGGACTAGGGATGGTCGCGGGCGCGGAACTCAACGCCGCCCTTACCGTCAGTCCCGAGGAGCAGGAGATGCTTGCCGGGGGCCCGGACGGGAAAAGCAGCACCGCTGCACAGAACAACGAAGTACAGGAAGAACAAGAATGACCGGTCTGATGCAGGGTAAACGCGGCCTGATCATGGGCCTTGCCAACGACAAGTCCCTGGCCTGGGGCATCGCGAAGAAGCTGCACGAACAGGGCGCGGAACTGGCCTTCTCCTATCAGGGCGAAGCACTGGAGAAGCGCGTGAAGCCGCTGGCCGAAAGCCTCGGCAGCGATTTCCTCATCGATTGCGACGTTTCCGACATGGCCGCGCTGGACGGCGCCTTCGAAAAGCTGGCGGACCGCTGGCCGACGATCGACTTCGTCGTCCACGCCATCGGCTTCTCGGACAAGAACGAGCTGCGCGGCAAGTACGTGGACACCAGCCTCGACAATTTCCTGATGACGATGAACATCTCGGCCTACAGCCTCGTCGCCGTCACCAAGCGCGCGGCGGCGATGATGCCGGAAGGCGGATCGATCCTGACGCTGACCTATTATGGCGCGGAAAAGGTCGTCCCCCACTACAACGTCATGGGTGTGGCCAAGGCGGCGCTCGAAGCCTCGGTGATGTATCTCGCCAACGATCTCGGCCCGCAGAACATTCGCGTGAACGCGATCTCGGCCGGTCCGATCAAGACCCTGGCCGCCAGCGGCATCGGCGATTTCCGCTACATCCTGAAGTGGAACGAGCTGAACTCACCGCTGCGCCGCAACGTCACCATCGACGATGTCGGCGGCTCGGGCCTCTACTTCCTCTCGGACCTCTCCTCGGGCGTCACCGGCGAGACCCACCATGTCGACGCGGGCTACCACCTCGTCGGCATGAAGCAGGAAGACGCGCCGGACATTGCGCTGAGCTGATCGACGCAATCTGGATGGAAAAGGGGCCGGGAGGAAACTTCCGGCCCTTTTTTCGTGCTGGTCAAAGACCCACACTCCCCCTTCACCCTGAACTTGTTTCAGGATCCATCGCTGACCATCAACGGCAGTCCGATCGGCAAAATGGATCCTGAGCCGAGGGCCAGCGCAGCTAAACAAGTTCAGGATGACGTTGATTTTCAACGGATGTCCTGGGCCGAAACACGAGCCCTTTCCAGATTTCCGACATACAGGATGAGAGTAACCCACAGCCGAATCCCTGCCTGATCCAGACTCAAATTGCATGGGACAAGAATAGAACATAAAAGGAACATATGTTCGATTCGAGTCGCCTCAAACGTGCAGCGAGTCTCGTCCAGCCCTCTCTGGAAGGCTGGCCGGATGTGCCGTTGCAACAGGACGGTGTCCACGAATTCTACGCCACTCAAAGTGGAGACGGCGCCGCGCTTGCTCTGGCGCTGCTCTGCGCGATCCAGGGGCGCAAGGCCGGAGAGCCGTTGCTCTGGCTGAGGCTGGCCAAAGGAAAACAGGCCCGGCAGCGTCCCTATGCGCCCGGCCTTGCCGAACTGGGCCTGGATCCCGCCACGATGGTGCTGATGCGCCTGCCCGACCTCCAGAGCCTGCTGCGCGCGGGCATCGACTGCGTTCGCCATGGCAGCGCCGGGGCGGTGGTGATGGAGATGGACGGCCGCGCCCCGGCTTTCGACCTTACCGCCTCCCGGCGCCTCGCCCTGGCGGCGGAGCAGAGCGGCACCATGGTCATGATCGTACGCAGCGGCGCAGACCCCGCACCCAGCGCCGCGCACACCCGCTGGCAGGTCGCCAGCGCGCCTTCGGTCCCCCTGCCCGCGAATGCGCCGGGCGGACCGGTCTTCGACGTGACCCTGCTGCGCCGGCGCGGCGGGCGCGATGGACTCAACCTGCAACTGGAATGGGATCGTGAGCGCACCGCCTTCCAAGACCCAACACTTGGGCGTGCGCCGCTACCTGGCGGTAACCCTGCCCTTCCTGCCGTCCGAACGGGCGATGCGGGAAGGCGCAGCGCCGCCTGACGCGGCTTTCGCCCTCATCGCCAAGCAGCGCGGGGCGCAGCGCATCATGGCGCTGTCTCCCGCCGCGCTCTCGCTCGGCCTTTCGGCAGGCATGATGCTGGCGGACGCGCGCGCGCAAGAGCCCGATCTCGCCGCCCTGGAACACTGCCCCGAAGCCGACCACGCCCTGCTCCTGCGCCTGGCCGAAGCCTGCGAACGCTATACCCCGACCGTCGCCCCCCAAGGCGACGACGCCCTGGTGCTGGACCTCACCGGCTGCCTCGACATCCTGGCCATGGACGAAGGCGAGGTCCGGGACGATCTCGTCGCCCGGCTTTCCCGGCTGGGTTTCCGCCCGCTGACGGCCTGCGCCGGCACGCCCGATGCCGCCCTCGCCCTCGCCCGCTTCGGCAAGCGCTCCGTGCGCGAACTGCCGGTGGCCGCGCTGGGGCTCGAAGGCGATGCCCACCTCGCCCTCGGGCGCGCCGGGCTGCGTACCATAGGCCAGCTTGCCGACCGGCCACGCGCGCCCCTCGCGGCGCGGTTCGGCAAGGCCATGTCGATCGCGCTCGCCCATCTGCTGGAAGAGCAGGACCGGCGCATCACCCCGCATCGCGCCCTGCCCCCGATCTGGGTGGAGCAGCGCTTCGCCGAGCCGATGGCCACGGTCAAACCGCTGCTCGGCGTGATCGAATGGCTGGCGGGACAGGCGCGCGACCTGCTCGTGGCGCGCGGACGCGGCGGGCGCCGCTACGAAGTCTCGCTGTTCCGCACCGACGGTCATGTCGCCCGGCTGGCCATCGACAGCGGGTTGCCGCTGCGCGAACCCGCCGATGTCGCGCGGCTGTTTCGCGAGCGCATCGAATCGCTTTCCGACCCGCTCGATCCGGGCTTCGGCTACGATCTCCTGCGCCTGTCCGTTCCCCTGCACGAAGACGTGTTGGAAGGGCAGGATCGGCTGGACGAGAAGGATTCCGGCAGGCCCGACCTCGCCCCTTTGCTAGACCGCCTGCAAGTCCGCTTCGGCGCCGAATGCCTCCACCGCTTCGCCCCGCGCGACGAGCACTTGCCGGAATATGCCGATCGGCTCGTCCCGGCCGCGTCCCGGCCCCAGTCCCGACCTGATTCATGGCCCCAGCCGGAAGCGGGCGAGCCGCCCTTGCGCCCGCTGTTCCTGTTCGAGCCGCCCCAGCCGGTCACCGTGCTGGCCGAAGTGCCCGACGGCCCGCCGCGCCGGTTCGGCTGGCAAGGCAGGCAACACCGGGTGGTGCGCCAGGAAGGCCCCGAACGCCTCGCCTATCCCTGGTGGAAGACTGTCGAGGCCACCGGCCCCACGCGCGACTACTACCGGATCGAGGACGAGGACGGCCGCCGCTTCTGGCTGTTCCGCCATGGCCTCTACGGCAGCGAGAAAGCCGATCCGCGCTGGTATCTCCACGGCGTCTTCGCATGAGCGCGCAGGCGCCTGCTTACGTCGAATTCGCGACGACAACCGCCTATTCGTTCCTGCGCGGCGCCAGTACGCCGGGCGCGATGGCGCTCAGGGCCATGGCTCTCGGCCATCCCGGCATCGGCATCGCCGACCGCAATACCGTGTCCGGCGTAGCCCGCGCCCTCGCCGCGCTGCGCCAGTTCGCGGAAAAGAAAAAAGCGGAAAGACAAGGGCCAGAGCAAGAAGCAGAGGATGACGACGAAGAAGACGAAGAGGGTACCCTCAAATTCCGCCTGATGGTCGGCGCACGACTGGTCTTCGCTGACGATACCCCCGAGATTCTCGCTTACCCCACCACCCGCTACGGCTGGGGGCGACTCACCCGCCTGCTCACCACCGGAAACCTGCGCACCACCAAGGGCAACTGCGTGCTGCATCTCGACGACCTGCTCGAATTTCTGGAGGACATGCAGCTAATCGTTGACCCCAGCAAAACCCGGCCTGCCCCAGACGAGATGTTGCGCCGACTCTCCGATGCCGCCCCCGGCAAAGTCTGGCTGGGCGCGACGATGCTGCGTCAGGGCCGCGATGCCCGCCGCCTCGCGGCCTTGCGCGAGCAGGCAGCCGTGACCGGCGTGCCGCTGATCGCCATCAACGATGCGCAGTACGACAAGCCGGAAGCGCGCCCCCTGCACGACGTCATGACCGCGATCCGGGAAAAGACCACGGTGCAGGCCGCCGGTCGTCGCCTCGCGGCCAATGCCGAACGATACCTGAAACCCGCCGCCGAAATGGCCCGCCTCTTCACCGCCGCCCCCGAAGCCATCGCCGCCACCGAAGACTTCATGAACGGCATCGCCTTCAAGCTGGAAGACCTGAGCTATACCTATCCTCACGAGCCGGTTCCCTATGGCTATACCCCGCAGGGCTGGCTGACCGAACTCGTCTGGAGCCGGGCAAGCGATCTCTATCCTCAAGGCATTCCCGACAAGCTGACCAGGCTGCTCACCGGCGAACTGGAGATCATCGGCCAGCAGGACTACGCCGCCTATTTCCTGACAGTTCATGACATCGTTCATTGGGCGCTATCGAAGGGCATCCTCTGTCAGGGGCGAGGTTCTGCCGCGAACTCCGCAGTCTGCTTCGTGCTCGGCATCACCGCCGTCGATCCCGTGAAGAACACCCTGCTGTTCTCCCGCTTCATCTCTACCGAGCGCAAGGAACCGCCGGATATCGACGTCGATTTCGAGCACGAACGGCGCGAGGAGGTGATGCAGTACATCTACAAGCGCTATGGCCGCGAGCGGGCCGGGATCGCCGCCACGGTCATCCACTACCGCTCGCGCAGCGCCGCCCGCGATACCGGCAAGGCCCTGGGCCTGAGCGAGGACGTGACCGCCCGGCTCGCCAGCACCGTCTGGGGCAGCCATGCCGCGAAATACGACCGCAACCGCTGCCTCGAAGCCGGACTCGATCCCGACAACCCGACGATCGCGCGGGTGAATCGCTTCACCGAGGCGATTCTGGAGTTCCCCCGCCACCTTTCTCAGCATGTCGGCGGCTTCGTGCTGACTCAGGACCGGCTCGACGAAACCGTGCCGATTCATCACGCGGCTATGGAGGACCGCACTTTCATCGAATGGGACAAGGACGACATCGACACGATCGGCCTGATGAAAGTCGATATTCTGGCGCTCGGCATGCTGACCTGCATCGGCAAGGCCTTCAAAATGATCGAGACCCACATCGGCCGCCAGTATCAGCTGAACTCGGTGCCGGGGGACGAGGAAGATCCCGAGGACAATCCTCCGCACGTTCGCGAAGTCTACGAAATGCTCCAGCGCGGCGACAGCATCGGCATCTTTCAGGTCGAAAGCCGCGCCCAGATGAACATGTTGCCGCGTTTGAAGCCAAAGGAATTCTACGACCTTGTGATTCAGGTCGCCATCGTCCGGCCCGGGCCGATTCAGGGCAACATGGTGCATCCCTATCTTCGCCGCAGGCAGGGAATCGAGAGGGTGGAATTTCCTTCTCCCGCCCCGCCCCATGACCCCAAGGAACTCCACGAGGTACTCGGCAAGACAAAGGGCGTTCCCCTGTTCCAGGAGCAGGCGATGAGGCTGGCGATCACCGCCGCGAACTTTTCCGATTCCGAAGCCAACCAGCTCCGCCGCGCCATGGCGACCTTCCGCAATGTCGGCACGATCGGCTCGCTCCATAGCAAGATGGTGGGCGGCATGGTCGCGCGCGGTTACGAAAAGGAATTTGCCGAACGCTGCTTCCAGCAGATCAAGGGCTTCGGCAGCTACGGCTTCCCGGAAAGCCACGCCCTCGCCTTTGCAAGGCTGGTCTGGGTCTCGGCCTATATCAAGCACCATTATCCGGCCGTCTTCGCTGCCGCCCTGCTCAATTCGCAGCCCATGGGCTTCTACGCCCCGGCGCAGATCGTGCGCTGCGCGCAGGAGCACGGCGTGGAGGTTCGCGCCATCGATGTGGGCCATAGCGAATGGGACTGCACTCTGGAACGGAACGAAAAAGGCCTGCTCGCGCTGCGCCTGGGGCTGCGCCAGATCCACGGTTTCCGCGAAGACTGGGCCGAAAAGATCAAGGACCACCGCCCCTACACCAATCTCGAAGACCTCGCCCGCCGCGCCGAACTGCCGCAGCGCGCGCTCAATCTGCTGGCCGATGCCGACGCCTTGCGCTCGCTCGGCCTCGACCGGCGCGAGGGCCTGTGGGAAGCGCGCCGCACGCCCAGCGGCGAACTCCCCCTCTTCGCCGCCGCCCGCGCGCGCGAACTGGGCGAGGAGCCCCCGGCCGCCCTGCCCGCCATGCCGCTGTCGGAACAAGTGGCGGCGGACTACCAGACCACCCGCCTGTCCCTGAAGGCGCATCCGATGGACTTCCTGCGCCCCGTCTTCGCGGCGGAAGGCGTGCTGAGCTGTGCCGAACTCGCGCAGGCCAAGGCAGGCAAACGCGTCAAGGTCGCGGGCGTGGTCTTGGTCCGCCAGCGACCGGGAGAGGGCAAGGCGATCTTCGTCACCCTGGAAGACGAAGGCGGCATCGCCAACGTGGTGATCTGGGAAAGGCTGTTCGAGATCTATCGCCGTCCGGTCATGGCCGCGCGGCTGATGGTGGTGGAAGGCCTCGTCCAGCGCAGCCCCGAAGGCGTCATCCACCTCATGGCCCAGCGCATCCACGACAGGACGCCGGAACTGGGCCGCCTGTCCGAAGACCACGAGACTCATCCGCAGCTCTCCAACGCCGATGAGGTCGTCCGCCACCATCACCCCCGCAATGTGCGGATCCTGCCCCGCTCACGGGATTTCCATTGACTCAATGTGCAAGAAATTCAGTGATTTTTTAAAGACATGGCAATATCGCATCCCCCTTCTCTTACTGACGGGGGTATCGATGTCCGACAACGGTTCACAAAATGCAGCCATGGCCGGCCTGCTCTATCAGGCGAATGCCAAGTCCACCGGCGTAACCTATCTGCTGTGGTTCTTCCTCGGCGCTCTGGGCGCGCACCGTTTCTATGCCGGAAAGACCGGCAGCGGCATCGTTCAACTGGCGATGTTCCTGGTGGGCTGGGCCACGATCTGGCTGCTCGGCCTGGGCCTGCTGCTGCTGGTGCCGCTGGGCATCTGGGTCCTGATCGACGCCTTCCTGATCCCCGGCTGGCTGCGCGCGTTCAACACCAACCTCGTCCACCGCGTACTCGCCTGAAACACACGGGGCCTGAAGCAACACGGGCGGCACGCAAGCGCCGCCCGGCCAGCGGACCGGAGCAATTCGCCTGAAATTTAGGGAAATGGTGCACCCGACAGGATTCGAACCTGTGGCCTCTGCCTTCGGAGGGCAGCGCTCTATCCAGCTGAGCTACGGGTGCAGTGCTGGGGCGACTAGCAGAGCGTGAGCGGCGTTTCCAGCGCCAAATCCATCCACGACAACATAGGCTTGGGAAAACCTTTCCGAAAAAAGCTCTCAGCCGATCGACATCCGCATGCCGACGGCTTGATAGTTCTCTCTATGTTCCTATTATGCCGCGATGGCCGAAGCTGATTCCTTTCTCTCGCCGCCGCCGCTTTCCTTCGTGGCTACCGATGTAGCGCGTGGAATCGGGCGGCTTTTTGCCCGCAACGACATATGGTGCCTGCCGGAAATGCCGCTGCGTTGCGGCCGCAGGGCAGACCTCATGGGCATCGATGCCAAGGGCCATGTCATCATCGTGGAGATCAAGGTTTCGCGCGCCGATCTGCTCGGCGACGGAAAGTGGACCGACTATCTCGACTATTGCGACCGCTTCTACTGGGGCCTGCCGCCTTCGCTGGACCGCGCCCCGCTCGAAACAGAACCGTTCCTGCCGGACAGGTGCGGCGTGATCGTGGCTGACGGTTACGACGCGGAGATCCTGCGCCCTGCCCCGCTCAGCCAGCTCGCGGCCGCACGCCGCAAGGTGGAAACGGAACGCCTGGCGCGCGCCGCCCTTCGGCGGCTTGTCACGCTGGGCGATCCCCAGACTCAGCAGTGGGGTGGGGAAAGCTGACGGACGATCCGGAGACGCCAAAAAGCTTCGGCGTCCCGGATCGTGCCGAAAGTCACGCGATCTCCTTCTCGATCCATTCCGGATAGAACGACGGCTCCCGTTCAGACCAGCCTGCCGCCGTGGCGGCCGCCTCGCTTATCGAGTGGAGCAGTGTCTTGCGACGGTCGGGGCGAATTTGCGGCAAGGCCGCTGCACCGCAGAATGCGCCGGGCAGCCAGGGCCGCACCCAACCACCGAGCAGGCGTTCGTAAAGAAACCGGAAGGCGGAAAACGATTCGATGCGATCCTGCGCCAGGTCGAACGCCGCGATGTGCACCAGCTTGCCCATGAAAGCCGTGATATCGTCGAACCCGAATTCGTCGGGCCGCATATCCCGCAGTTCCGCCAGATCGCCGTAGGCATCGTACTGCTTTCGGATCGAGGTGGCCTCAACGCCGTCACGCGCCCAGAGACCGAGCGCGTCCTGCCGGCCAAGCCCTACGTCAAGGCTGCGGCGGATATAGCGCTGTTCGCAGGGGGTGAAGCTGGCGAACTCCCGCAGTTCGCTGATGGTGATAGTGGCCTTTCCCGTGTGAGTCATGGTCCTGATCCTCGTGACACGGAAGGACTATCCTCCCTGTCACTAAAACCAATTTCTGCCACATCGGTTGCTACAGCCTTAACTGCGCAAAGGTTTGTGTCCGATATTCCCGGTAAGATTCGCGCAGGATTTCAATTCGGGACAGCTTCGATAACGCCCTGGCGGCGCTTTTTCGGCCGGGATCGGCTCTCGCGGGAAGATCGAGAGGCCGACCGCCGGCCATCGTCAGGCAAAAATTTTCAGATGAGACCGGCCAGCGGGCTGGACGGATCGGCGTAGCGGCGCTGGGCCATACGTCCGGCGAGGTAGGCATCGCGCCCCGCCGCCACCGCCAACTTCATCGCGCGGGCCATCCGGATCGGATCGCGTGCCTCGGCTATGGCCGTGTTCATCAGCACCCCATCGCAACCCAATTCCATCGCCACGGCGGCTTCCGAAGCGGTGCCCACGCCTGCATCGACCAGGACCGGCACCTTGGCGCCCTCCACGATCAGCCGCACGGTGACCTTGTTCTGGATGCCCAGTCCCGAACCGATCGGCGCGCCCAGCGGCATCACCGCCACGGCGCCGGCTTCTTCAAGCTGTTTGGCCGCGATCGGATCGTCCACGCAGTAGACCATCGGCAGGAAGCCTTCGTTCGCGAGGATTTCCGTAGCCTTCAGCGTCTCGCGCATGTCGGGATAGAGCGTGCGCGCCTCGCCCAGAACTTCCAGCTTCACCAGATCCCAGCCGCCCGCTTCGCGCGCCAGGCGCAGGGTGCGGATGGCATCGTCCGCGGTGAAGCACCCGGCGGTATTGGGGAGATAGGTGATCTTCTTCGGATCGATGAAATCCGTCAGCATCGGTGCCTTGGGGTCCGAAACGTTGACCCGGCGCACCGCAACGGTAACGATTTCCGCGCCCGAAGCCTCAACCGCAGCCGCGTTCTGCTCGAAATCCTTGTACTTGCCGGTGCCGACGATCAGGCGCGAACGGAAGGTGCGGCCAGCAACAGTCCAGGTATCGGTGGTCGAGGTATCAGCAGCAATATCGGTCAAGGTTCGCGTCCTTTCGGGGAACGGGTAACTCGGAATCTCAGCAGGGCCGGCGATGTCAGCCGCCGCCTACGAAGTGAACGATCTCCAGCACGTCGCCGTCGGACAGCGTAACGTCGGCCAGGGTAGAGCGCGGCGCGATCTCGCCATTATGCTCGACGGCGACCTTCTTGGGGTCGAGCCCGATCCCGGAGACAAGGTCTGCGATCGACGAGCCGAGCGCCACGCGGCGCGGTTCGCCGTTCACGATGAGGGAGAGTTCAGCAGCCATGGGCCGCAGATAGCGCCGGGAATCGATTTGGAAAGTGCCCAATCGGCACTTTCCGGGAAAGTCCCTTCCCCGGAAAGTCCCTTCAATGCGCGCGGTGCAGGTTCCGGATGTGCGCAAGGGCGACCAGCGCGACGCCGACGATCGTCAGGATCGATTCCGCAAGGCCATGGCCTACCGCGATCGCCGCCGCCATGAGCGCCAAGCCGATGCCGCCGACAACCAGCGGTCCGACGCGCCCGTGACGCAGGGCACCGAAGCCCAGCGAAACGATGCCGACCACCAGCGCCAGCGCCAGGCCTATGCGATGAACTTCGGGCGCCAGCAGAACTTCGCCGCCAAGCCCCAGGAATCCCACGAAGAATACGCCGAGCACGCAATGGATCGCGCAAAGACCACTAAGGACGATGCCTGCCCGGTCCAGCCGGTTTCGAATCGCGATGATGGCGGTACGCATGAATGTCCATGTATGTGACGTTGTAACATTCATCAAGCCCCGACCGTGCGAAGAAACATTCGGTCGACGCGCCTCTTGCGCAATTCGTCGCAAGATCGCAGGGATTTGCGCCATGAGAGTTTCAGACGGTCGCCCCATCCTCGGCACAGCCGACGATATCGCCCCCATGGTTCGTTGGCTGCTGATCGTGGCCGCGCTGGTCGTCCTTATCGTCGCGGTCGGGGGAATCACCCGGCTGACCGAGTCCGGGCTGTCGATCACCCAGTGGAAACCGCTGACCGGAGCGATCCCGCCGCTGACCGACGCGCAATGGCAGGCCGAGTTCGCCCGCTACAAGCAGATTCCGCAATATATCGACGTCAACGGACCGGCAGGCATGTCGCTGGCGCAATACAAATTCATCTATTTCTGGGAGTGGGTCCACCGCCTGCTGGCGCGCGTCATCGGCCTGGCCTTCGCGCTGCCGCTCGCGTGGTTCTGGTTCAAGCGCACGATTCCGCTGGGCTACAAGCCGCGCCTGGTCGCACTGCTGGCGCTGGGTGGGCTCCAGGGCGTGGTGGGCTGGTGGATGGTGTCCTCCGGCCTCACCCCGGAGGCGGCAGACCGGGTGAATCACTTCCGCCTCGCCGCGCACCTGCTGGTCGCGCTGACGACGCTGGGCGGCCTCGTCTGGACCGCGCTCGATCTTCGCGAACTGCGCCGCGGGCAGGCTCCGGCGCGGGTGACCCGCTTCAGCGGCGTGGTCCTCGGCATGCTGTTCTTCCAGCTCTTCATGGGCGCAATGGTCGCGGGCCTGCGCTCGGGATACGTCGCGGGCATGGGCTGGTTCAGCATGGACGCCTGGCCGCTCATGCAGGGCACCTTCTTCCCCGAAGGCGTGGAATGGGCGGGCGGCGCGCTTCACGCGCTGGTCAACGATCCCTTCCTCACGCACTTCGTCCATCGCTGGTGGGCCTGGGCGGTCGTCATCGTGCTGGTGGTCATGGGCCGCCGCCTCAAGGCCCGGCATGCCCGCCTGGCATCGATTGCAGTGCATTCCGCCTTCGGCACCCAGGTGCTGCTCGGAATCTTCACCGTGTGGTCTGGCGTGGCGCTGTGGCTGGCCGTGGCGCACCAGCTCTGCGGCGCGCTGCTGGTTGCCGCGACGGTATGGGGCGCCCATTGCCTCGGCCGCCGCGATCAGGTGGGCCTGGGAATGTGAGCGGGGACAGCCAGACCCCTGCCCTCGCCTGGTGTCCCTTCCCGGATGAGCAAAGCGCGCTCTCCGTAGTAGATGCCCTGCTGGATGAGGGCCTTGCCGCCTGCGGTAACCTGCTGCCGGGCATGACCTCCGTCTTCGTCTGGAACGGCGCAAGGGACACCGCCTGCGAATTCGGCCTGCTGGTCAAGACCAATGCCGCGCTGCTGGACCGCGCGGTGGCCCGGTTGGCGGAGCTTCATCCCTATGACGAGCCCGCCGTACTGGGCTGGCGCTGCGATGCCGCGCCGCCGGGCACCGTGTCCTGGCTGGCCGGCATTGCTCCGCTCTAAACTCCTAGCGGTATTATTTTACCTCTCTGGAAAGCCGCAGTCTGCTTGACTTGAAGGCCCAATTCGACGATTTGGCCGCCTTCCCGCGGTGCCGGAGATTCGTGAAAGCGATCGATTCGGCTCCCGCGACCTGAACATTAGGGATAGACCAGCCATGAAGGCGCTTACGAAGGTCACCCGGTCGATCAAGCCGGCCGAGGTGGAAAAGAAGTGGCATCTGATCGATGCCGAGGGTCTGGTGGTTGGCCGTCTCGCGGTCGTCATCGCAGACCTCCTGCGCGGCAAGCACAAGCCGAGCTTCACCCCGCACGTCGATTGCGGCGACCACGTCGTCGTGATCAACGCCGAGAAGGTGAAGTTCACCGGCAAGAAGCTTGGCGACAAGACCTACTACAAGCACACCGGCTACGCCGGCGGCATCAAGGAAGTGACCGCGGACAAGGTTCTCGCCGGTCGTTTCCCCGAGCGCGTGCTTGAAAAGGCTGTAGAGCGCATGATCCCCCGTGGTCCGCTGGGCCGCGACCAGATGCGTGCCCTGCACCTCTACGCCGGCACCGAGCACCCGCACGGTGGCACCCAGCCCGAAGCGCTCGACGTCGCTTCCATGAACCGCAAGAACAAGGTTGGCGCGTAATGTCCGATACTGAAACCGTACAGAGCCTGTCCGACCTCAAGGACCTGGGCGAAGTCGCCGCCGTTGAAACCGCGGAAGAAACCTTCAAGCCCGTCGTGTCGAACGCGCCGCTGCGCGAGCAGCAGCTCGACGCCTACGGCCGCGCCTATGCCACCGGCCGCCGCAAGGACGCCGTGGCCCGCGTGTGGGTGAAGCCCGGCACCGGCAAGGTCATCATCAACGGTCGCGACCAGGAAGTGTACTTTGCACGTCCGACCCTGCGCCTCGTCATCAACCAGACCTTCCAGGTTGCTGGTCGTGACGGCCAGTACGACGTGATCGCCACCGTCAAGGGCGGCGGTCTCTCGGGCCAGGCTGGCGCCGTGAAGCACGGTATCGCCCAGGCTCTCTCGAAGTACGAGCCCGCCCTGCGCGCCGCCGTCAAGGCTGCCGGCTTCCTTACCCGCGACCCGCGCGTCGTCGAGCGTAAGAAGTATGGCCGTGCGAAGGCACGTCGTAGCTTCCAGTTCTCGAAGCGTTAATTCGCTTACCGAGAGCTTCGGCTTTACGAAAAGGGGTCGCGGGAAACCGCGGCCCTTTTTTGTTGTGCGTTTCTCGCCCCTTAACAGAGCGATCACCGCCAGATACCTCTCGTTGCAAGGTATCTGCCAACGCCCTGTATCAATCTTCACAAGGTACCTTGCGTTACACAGTAGCTGTCTATATACACTCCTCATCCGCAGGAGATGACTCGATGTCCGAAATCGAAGTACAGCTGAAGAAGGGAGTGCTCGGTCTTTGCGTGCTCGCTCTGCTGTCGCGGGGGGATAGCTACGCATACGAGATCGCCAGCCGCATGGCCGCCGCGGTCGATATGGGGGAAGGCACGATCTATCCGCTGATGCGCCGCATGCAGTCGGATGGCCTTGTAGCCACCTATCTTGAGGAATCGCCCTCAGGCCCGCCGCGCAAGTATTACCGCATCACCGATACCGGCCGCAGCCGCCTTGCCGAACAGGCAGAGGAATGGCGCGGCTTCACCGCCGCTGTCGACGGATTGCTCGACGGCAGGGTTACCGCACCCGCTGAGAAGCCGACCGAAGAGGAGCCCGGCCATGACGCGTAACGAGTTCATCCGGCGCCTGAAGGCCGGCCTCAAGGGCATGCCGCAGGACGTCGTCGCCGAAATCGTCGCCGACTACGAAGAGCATTTCGAAGCCGGTGCCGCCGAAGGTCGCAACGAACAGGAAGTGGCCGCCGCCCTCGGCGATCCGGGCCGCCTCGCTCGCGAGCTGCGCTTCGAGGCCGGTTTCCGCAACTGGGAAAGCGCGCGTTCGCCCTCGTCGGCCTGGGGCGCGATCCTGGCCTTCATGGGCCTTGCCACGATCGACATTCTGATCCTGATGCCGATCGTGCTGCCGATACTGGGCGTGATGTTCGGCCTCTTCGTCGCCACGCTGGCCGTATTCCTGGCCGGTGGGTTCATCCTGATCGCCGGGCCGTTCAGCGGCTTTCCGGGAGGCGCGCTGGTCGCCATCCTCGGCGGTCTGGGCGCCATGAGCGCCGCCGTGGCGATCGCTGCCCTGCTGACGCTGGTCAGTATCTGGATCATCAACGCCATCATGTGGTTCGGCCGCCTGCACTATCGCGTGCTCGAACCCGCCATCCATCCCGAAGACTGAGAAGCACGAGAGAAAGGAACCAAGTGATGTTCAGGAAACTGCTCATCGTATTCGCCAGCGGCGTGATCCTGACGATCGTCGCCTTCAGCGCAGCCTGGGTCGTGGGCGGGGACAAGTTCCGCCGCGACGTGAACGAAGGCGACTTCAACTGGACCATCGGCGACGACGACGAAGCCGCGAACAGCCCGCAGATCACCCGCAACTTCGCGATCCAGCCCGGCGCCCGCCTGGCCATGGACGTCCCCGTCCAGCTCGTCTTCACCAAGGGCGACAAGGCTGAAATGGTCGTCACCGGCCCGCAGAAGCTGGTTGATCGCCTGACCTGGGAAAACGGCCGCCTCGCCATCAAGGGCGACTGGCATGGCCGCAAGGGCCTGAAGGTGCGGATCACCGCCCCCGAGATCGAGGGCCTGGACTTCGACGCGCCGGGTGACGTCACGCTCACCGGCCTCGATCAGGACAGCCTGAACGTGAACGGCAACGGCGCGCTCAGTCTCGACGCCTCGGGCAAGGTCCGGAAGCTGGCGGTCACGACCGACGGCGCCGGCAGCCTCGATTTCGGCAAGTTGCAGGTGCAGGATGCCACGATCCGGGTGAACGGCGCGGGCAACATGACCATCGGTGCCACCGGCAATGTCGATGTGCAGATCAACGGCATCGGCAACGTGACGCTGGTGCGCAAGCCCGCGAACCTCAAGAGCGAGATCAACGGCATCGGCAACGTCAGCCACGACTACAAGTAAGCCTCGGGAGAGAACGCCGCCGCCGGTTCGCGGCGGCATATTCGTCTCGATGAAAGAAAAGGGCCGCACCGTTTCGACGGTGCGGCCCTTTCGCATTTCCGACTTAATGCACCGGCGGGTCCACTCGCGGCACGGCGCCCACCGGCGCCACCGGTTCGTCCGGCTCGCGCGGGGGCAGGGCGTTCTCGGGAACCTGGTCGATCTGCATGGCCGCTGTCGGCACATGTTCGAGGTTGCGGGCGACCACCACGATCCGGTCGCCGTCGATGGTGATCTCGTTGAAGCTGGGCGGAGTCGAGCGGATTCGCTTCGACAGCGTTCCGGCGCCGATCATCCGCAGCGGTCCGGCGGGCGTCTCGGCGGTGAGATCGAAAGCGTCATGGATGTGCCCGGACAGTACCGCCATGACCTTGCGCCCGGCCAGCACTTCCATGGTCCGCGTGCCATTGATGGTCAGCAGCTTGTTGTCCCTGGCGCGACGCTCGGTCAGCGGATGGTGCGCCGTCACCAGCACCCGCGTCCCAGGGGGGAGGGCATCGATGGCGGCGAGCGTATCGTCGAGCGCCTTTTCGGTAACCCAGCCGTTCGACCACGGAAAGCGCTGCCACTGCGCGCGCGTCGTGGTCTTGAGCGGAACGATGGCGAGGCCCGGTAGATGGAGTTCGGCCTCGACCATGCTCTCGATCGCACGAAACCGTTTGTAGGGCGCGAAAAAGCGCTCGTAGAGATTGAAATAGGGGATGTCGTGATTGCCGACTTCCACGGTTACCGGCACCTCCAGCCCCTTGATCCAGTGCGTTGCGGCATCGAATTCCGGGTGGCGGGCGCGCATCGTCAGGTCGCCGGTGATGGCGACCGCATGCGGCTTTTCGCGCGCGATGCAGGACTTCGCCCAGTCGATCGCGCGCTGGTCTTCCAGTCCGAAATGTATGTCGCTCAGGTGGAACAGGCGGATCGGTTCGCCCGGCGAGAGGGAATTTTCACGAAGCATTGCGCGTCGTTACCAGATCGACTTCGCAAGTCGCGAGGTAAAACTCCTCCTCGGCGGCTCCATCGAAAGGTTCGCCGTCAATCAGCAGGCCCATCGGCTCGCCGTCGGGGCATACCAGCCTGAGCCGGGCATGCTTTCCCAGCGAATCGTGGGGTCCATCGCGAAAATCGCGATTCAGCAGGGCGATCCCCTGCCCGGCATAGTCGGCCAGCGATTCGGCGTAATAGCCGTTCGCCTCCAGCCCATCCGTATCCGGGGTGACGGTGATGGCGGAATAGCCTTCCTCGCGGCCGCAATCGGCCTCTGCGCAGCAAACCTTTGGCCCGTTGGTGGACCAGGCGATGGCCTCGCGCGCGGTGGTGACGAAATCGACGATGCTGGCCGCGCGCATCGCTTCGCGCACCTCGTTCCAGATCGTGCCGGGGCCGGCGAGCACGCCGGTCAGGCCGGTGCCATGGCGGCTTGCGATGACGGTCGGCCGGGTGGTCTGCAACGGGTTGGTGGCGAGACGGGCGACGATCTCGACGGCGGGGAAATCGCCATGAAGGCGCTTGGGCAACATGTTCATCGTGCCGCCCGGCAGCACCAGCACCGCGCCGCTCCAGCCGCTTGCCGCCGAAACCACGGAATGCGTGGTGCCGTCGCCGCCGAAAACCACCAGAAGGTCCACCTGCGCGGCATCCAGAACGGCGGGGGCCGGCGCCTCCTCGTCCGGGAAGCGGATCGTTCGCTCCACCGGGAAGCCGGCCTCGCCCAGCGCCTCCATGACTTGCGCCACGGAAGCATCGTCGTTGCTGCCGCTTGCCGCGTTGCACACGAACCAGACGGTCGGCCCGGCATCGAGGCGAGATCCGGCGTGGGGGCTGTCCTTTTGAGTCATGCCGCCAGAAACCGATCCAACCCGCCCGGGTTCCCGATCGCAGTTCCCGATCACACGCGACCGCTGGAGATCAGCCAGGCCGAAGCCACGTTGAGGGCCGAATAGAGAATATAGATCCAGGACCATACCGCCGATCCCCCGGCAATGGCGATCATGGCGCCCAGCAGCAGCACGAACTCGACGACGAGGCTGAACCTTCCGCCAAGGGGTTGAAAGAACCACGGCGCCTGGGAAAGCAATCGGTGCCCGCTTTCGAGCACTGCCTTGTGCGCGGCGAAGTTAAGAACGCCAAGGAAGAAGATGATCACAAGTCCCATAAGTCCATACAATAGATATCGCGGATCGGGCGAGAGAGCCAGCCCGCGTAACGGATCGGATTCATCCATTACCGATTCGGAACTCTTTCTTCCCGACGACTGCCAACCGGACAAACGTCGTTCGTCGATGTCCTACGTCGTTCGTCCCCCGGCCCCGGCTTTCGTCGAAGCGAAACGGGTGGCGGTCGAGCCTCGCATGAAGTGGGCGCGATTCGGGGGCAAACAGGATTCACCGAGCCGGACGCGATAAACTCTCTGCCCACGGCTCACCCTGAGGAGGAAGAGACGATGTTCAAGACCAACCTGATCGCCGCCGCCGCTGCCGGACTTGCCCTTGGTGCCGCTGCTGCCGCAACTGCCCCCGCACCCGCCTTCGCCAAGGATGTGGAAGTACGCTATTCCGACCTGAACCTCTCGACGCCCGAAGGTCAGAAGAAGCTGGAGCGCCGGATCGATACCGCCGCCCGCGACGTCTGCAACGTCGATGCCGCCACTACCGGATCGCGTATCCGCAGCTCCGAAGCCACCGCCTGCTACAACAAGGCCCGGTCGGACGTGAGCGCCCAAGTGGCCGGCGCGGTCGACAAGGCAAGCGCCCAGCGCCTGGCCGTCGGCAACTGAACCGAGCGCCGAACGCTCCCCCGAAGTCCCTAAAAAATAATAGAGAACGACCTGGCGGGCCTTAATGGCCCGCCATTTTCTTTACCATGGGGCAGGGCCTTAACGGCCCGCCATTTTCTTTACCGTAGGCAGGTAGGTCCGGCCGATGCGCAAGGCATCGCCGCTTGCGGTTTCCACCGACCATACGCCCAGGCCTTCGTGCCGCAGCCCGGTCACATGATCGCGGCGCAGGATGCAGCTGCGATGGATGCGGATGAACCGCTCCGGGTCCAGGCGTTCTTCCAGGCTGGTGATGGTCTGGAGCAACAGATAGCTCTGCCCCCGCACATGGAGCCGCACGTAGTCGCGCTCGGCATCGATCCGTTCGACGTCGGCAGCGGGAACCCGCACCAGTTCGGAGCGATGCGGCACCCAGAACTCCTCCAGCCACTCGCTGGTGGGCGCCGTGCGCTGGTCCCCCCGCCGCGACATGACACGGCCCACCGCCCGCTCCAGCCGATCCGGCGCCACGGGCTTGAGCACGTAGTCGATGGCGTCGAGGTCAAAGGCCTCGACGGCGAATTCGTCATGCGCGGTCACGAAGATCACCGCCGGCGCGTCCGGCTTTCCGGAAAGGCGCCGGGCGACCGTTAGGCCGTCGGTTTCCGGCATGGTCAGGTCCAGCAGTACGAGATCGGGGGTAAGCGCCTCGATCAGGCGCAGCGCGGCCTGCCCGTCGCTGGCCGTGCCGATCACGGATACGCCCTCGATCCGCGAGCAGATCACCTGCATCCGTTCGACGGCCAGCGGCTCGTCGTCCACGATCAGCGCGCGCAGCGGCGCGCCAGAGACAGGGGCCGAGACAGGCGCGTTTTCAGGAATCAATTCAGGCAAAACCGGACTCCAGGGGCATTCTCAAGACCGTGGCGAAGCCGCCTTCCGGACGCTTGCCGAACACGATGCTGGCCGCATCGCCATAGCGCGCCCGCAGCCGGTCCCGCACGTTGCTGAGGCCGATCCCGAAACCGCCGCTGTTTTCCGGGCATCCCGGTCCGTCGTCGGTCACGCTCAATTCCAGCATGTCGCCATCGCGATGCGCACGCACGGCAATCGTCACCGGCTTCTGGGTGGCGGCGACGGCATATTTCACCGAATTCTCTACAAGCGGTTGCAGGATCATGCCCGGCACCATTGCACCAAGAACGGAATCGTCAACATCAATCGTCGTTAACAATCGATTCGGAAACCGCACGGCCTCTATCGCGAAATAGAGTTCCTGCAACTCGATCTCGTCCACCAGTGCAAGATCGTTGGTAGGATCACCGGAAAGTGTTCGCCGGTAGAACGTCGAAAGGTTCTGGATCATCTTCTCGGCATCGTCCTGCTTGCCGATCATCACCAGCGCCGAGAGCGAATTGAGCGTGTTGAACAGGAAGTGCGGATTGACCTGATAGCGCAGCGATCGCAGTTCGGCGGCCTGTGCAGCGCGGCGATACTCACCCTCGCGCCACTCCGCAGCCCGCGCTTCCTCCGCCTTCACCAGCGCGAAGTAGAGCGCGGCCCAGGCCAGCACCAGAAAGTAACGGCCGAACGCGGTGTCGGCCTTGCTCGCCCAGTCCTCGTAATCGTCCCCGAACATCTTTTCGGTATAGACCGTGATTACCGATTCGGGCTTCTGCGCGGATGCCGGAATGCTATCCTCAGCGGCGGCGGCGGAGGATTCGCTGGCGTCGGGCCGGGGCACCATACCCTTGGGCAGGTCGACGAGAATATTGCCCGCATCGTCGCGGCTGATCCGGACGTTGCCAGATTCCTTATCGGACCCCTTGCCCTCCTGCTGCTCGTAGTGATGCTCCTTGGCCGCATTCATGTCGGCGAAGATGGCGTCGTTGATCAGCATCAGCGCGATCGAAAGCGGCAGAGCGCCGACCAGCACCACCACGAAACGCGCGCCCGCAGACCTGCGATCGAGCAGTTGCAGCAAGGGCCAGACCGCCGCCATCAGCAACATCGACAGGATACAGATCGTCAGCCGGCGCGAGACCATGGGCCAGAACATGTCGTAGCCCATCGCAACGCCGCGCAATGAGGCGACGACGAAGTAACAGGCCCAGAGTGCGGCAAGCGACAGCAGGACAAGCCGCGCAGGCACACGCGGCTGGTTGGAAACGGGCGTCTCGGGGGTCGTCATCCTCAGGAGATAGCGCGAAAAAAGTCCTGAGCGCCAGTTCCCTGATCGAGCCGGAATCGACTTTCATCGACTTTCGACGGACCGGCCCGCAGGGGATGACCGATCCGGCGGACGAATCCACCGGATCGGCGCTTGATTTACGCCGGAAGCAGGTGCTCCTTGGCGATTTTCTCCTTCCACACCAGCGGCGCGAGCTGGTGGACGTTCTTGCCTTCGGAATCGACCGCCACGGTCACCGGCATGTCCTTGACGGTGAACTCGTAGATCGCCTCCATGCCCAGGTCCGCGAAGCCGACGACCTTGGCTTCCTTGATCGCGCGGGCGACGAGGTAGGCGGCGCCGCCGACGGCCATCAGGTAGGCCGACTTGTGCTTGGCGATGGACTCGGTGGCGGCGGGGCCGCGTTCCGATTTGCCGATGCTGGCCAGCAGGCCGAGGTCCAGCATGGTGTCCGAGAACTTGTCCATGCGGGTCGCTGTGGTCGGGCCGGCGGGGCCGACGACTTCCTCGCGCACCGGATCGACCGGGCCGACGTAATAGATCACGCGGCCCTTGAAATCGACCGGCAGTTCCTCACCCTTGGCGAGCATGTCGGCAATGCGCTTGTGCGCGGCATCGCGGCCGGTCAGCATCTTGCCGTTCAGCAGCAGGCGATCGCCCTGCTTCCAGCTCTGGACCACTTCCGGGGTGAGGGTGTCGAGGTCGACGCGAATGGCGCCTGCATCGGGAGCCCACTCCACCTGCGGCCACTCGTCGAGGTTCGGGGTTTCGAGGAAGCTCGGGCCCGAGCCGTCAAGCGTGAAGTGCGCGTGACGGGTGGCCGCGCAGTTCGGGATCATGGCGACGGGCTTGCCGGCGGCGTGGCACGGCCAGTCCATGATCTTGACGTCGAGGATGGTGGCCAGACCGCCAAGGCCCTGCGCGCCGATGCCGAGCGCGTTCACCTTGTCGAAGATCTCGATACGCAGTGCCTCGATATCGTTCTGCGGGCCGCGTGCCTTAAGCTGTGCCATGTCGATCGGCTCCATCAGGCTCTGCTTGGCGAGCTTGACGCAGTGCTCGGCAGTGCCGCCGATGCCGATGCCCAGCATGCCCGGCGGGCACCAGCCGGCGCCCATCTGCGGCAGCATCTCGATCACCCAATCGACGATGGAATCGCTGGGATTCATCATCTTGAACTTGGACTTGTTCTCCGAGCCGCCGCCTTTGGCCGCGACGTCCACCGAGACCTTCGAGCCGGGAACCATGCTGACCGAGAGCACCGAAGGCGTGTTGTCCTTGGTGTTGCGGCGGGTGAAGGCGGGGTCTGCCAGCACCGAGGCGCGCAGCTTGTTCTCGGCATTGTTGTAGGCGCGGCGCACGCCTTCATCGACCACTTCCTGCAGCGACTTCTCGGATTCGAGGCGGCAGTTCTGGCCCCATTCGATGAAGACGTTGACGATGCCGGTGTCCTGGCAGATCGGGCGATGCCCTTCCGCACACATGCGGCTGTTGGTCAGAATCTGGGCGATGGCGTCCTTGGCCGCAGGGCCTTGCTCCGCCTCGTAGGCGTCGCCCAGCGCGCGGATATAGTCCATCGGGTGGAAGTAGCTGATATACTGGAGGGCGTCGGCGACACTCTCGATGAGGTCGTCTTCGCGGATCGTCACCATCTGCGTCATGGAATTGTGCTCCCGTTTTTCGGATCGCGTGATTTTGCGGCGTAAACCGTAAAAATGCGCATTCGCGCATTTTTGTTCGGCACCAGCCCACGCCCCCACCCGACCTCCCAACAGGATACACTCGTGGGAGGTCGGGTGGGGGCGTGGGCTGGTGCCGAACCCGAAAATGCATTTTCGGGCACTTTCGCCGCGCTCCTTAGACGCGCTTTGACATTTCCGCAAAAGCGCATTTCGCGCGGCAATTCTTGTGTTCCACGCGCCGCCGGTTGCGCATTCGGGAACGGCATCGTCAAAGCGTCACGATTGATCGACCAAGGACTTTCAAACCACTTGGCCTAAATCGTCGCTTCGCCTAGAAGGCCGGGCATAAAGTCCGTATTTGCGGGGTTCAGGCGTCTGCCGTCCTTTCCCGCTCTAGCATGAGGAATAGGCCGCAATGACCCTGACCGAGGATCGGTCCGCCACCGAAGCACGTCACGCGATGATCGTCAGCCAGCTGCGCACCAGCGACGTCAACGAACCCTGGGTACTGCGCGCCATGGCCGCCATCGCTCGCGAAGACTTCGTGCCCGCCGCGATGCGCGATGCCGCCTATATCGACCGTGCGATTCCGCTCGAAAACGGCCGCTTCCTGGCCGCACCGCTGTTCCATGGCAAGTTGCTGGGCGAAGCCGCGCCCACTGGCGAGGACAAAGTGCTGCTGGTGGGTGAGGAAAACGGCTATCTTGCCGCGCTGCTGCGTCCGCTGGCCGGTTCGCTTGCCGTCGTCGATCCCGCCAAGGCTGCTGATCTGGCAGGTGAGGGCGGCTATTCGCTTCTCGTGATCGACGGCGCCGTCGAACAGCTCCCCGCCGCGCTTGCCGCGCAAGTGGCCGACGGCGGCCGCGTGGTCACCGGCGTGGTAGAGCGCGGCGTGACCCGCCTGGCATCGGGCGTGAAGGCCGCCGGTGCGGTTTCACTGCTGCCGCTGATCGAAATGGGGATTCCGGTTCTGCCTGAATTCGCGGCTCCCAAAAACTGGAGCTTCTGAGCATGGCCCGGTTCGCGTTGCGTGCCGGGCTGCTCGCGGGGGGATGTCTGACACTGGCAACAAGCGCTCCGGCGCTGGCCGATACCCTGCGCGATGCGCTCGTTGCCGCCTACCAGACAAACCCCACGCTCGAATCCGCGCGCTCCCAGCAGCGCGCCACCGACGAAGGCGTGCCGATCGCACGTGCACCGGGCCTGCCAAGCCTCAGCACGACGGAAACCTTCGTCAGGAACGTGAAGCAAAGCGAAAACTCGCTTACCGCACCGTCGAAGATCTTCACCGCTGATGGGCAGCTGGGTGTGCCGATCTATTCGGGCGGTTCGGTGAAGAACGGCGTCAAGGCGGCGAAGATCCGCGTCCTGGCAGGACAGGCCGATCTGCGCGCCACCGAGGCATCGGTGTTCTCACAAGTCGTCGCGGCCTATATGGACGTGATCCGCACCGAGGCGATCGTGGGGCTCAACCGCAAGAACGTCAGCGTGCTGGAAACCAACCTTCAGGCCACCAGCGACCGGTTCCAGATCGGCGACCTCACCCGCACCGACGTGGCCCAGTCGCAATCGCGCCTGGCCGTGGCGCAGGGTGACTTGCGCACGGCCGAGGCGAACCTGGTCAGTGCCCGCGAAACCTATATCCGTTTCGTCGGCCATGCGCCGGAAGTGCTGGAAGCACCGCCGCCGTTGCCTAGCCTGCCGGCCAGCCCGGAGGAAGCCGCCACCATTGCGCTCGATTCCAATCCGGACCTGATCGGTGCCCGCGAGCGCAGCCGCGCGGCGGAAAAGGACATCGACGTGGCCGGTGCGGGGCGCCTGCCCACATTGAGCCTGTTCGGCCAGGGCACCTACAACAACTACTTCAACACGCTGGCGCGCGGTGCCGTGAACGCGAACATTTCGCAGAGCGATTCATCCGCGCAGGCCGGGGCGCGATTGTCGATCCCGCTGTTTCAGGGCGGGCTTCCCGCCGCGCGGAGGCGTCAGGCGCAGGCAACCGCTTCGGCCACGATGGAGCAGGAGATCGCCACCGAGCGCGACGTGATCGCACAAGTCCGCTCGGCCTATACGTCCTATGTCGCCTCCAACGACCTGATCCGCACCTCGCAGGTCGCGGTCGACGCCACCACGCTCAGCCTCGAAGGCGTACGCGCGGAAAACTCGGTGGGCAACCGCACGATCCTGGACATCCTGGACGCCGAGCGGGAACTGCTGAACGCCCAGGTCACGCTGGTGACAGCGCGGCGCAATGCCTATGTCGCCGGCTTCACCCTGCTGGCCGCGATGGGCAAGGCCGAGGCACGCGATCTGAACCTGGACGGCGGGATTCTCTACGATCCCGAGGTTAATTACGACCGGGTGAAGGGCAAGTTCCTCGACTGGGGCAACGATCCCGAGCCGGTCGCGCGATCCACCCGCACCGTTGACACGCCGGTGCAGGACGGGAACATTCCGCAAGAGTGATCAGCTGCTCCGATTCGGAGCGGATATTTCGTCGCGTCCGGGCTTCATCATTCGCCCGGACCGCGAGCAGGGGCAAAACGACATGCGTCAGAGCGGTGAACCTTCGGTCGAGGAGATACTCCAGTCGATCAAGCAGGTGATCGCCCGCGATGCGCGCGTCGATACGCGTGCCGAAAGGGCCGAACGCCAACGTCGGGGCATCGAGGAACTGCGTGCCGTCATGCTGGAGGACGAGGACGACGACGTGCTCGACCTCGCCGAAACCGCGCAGCTGGCCCCGGACGAACCCACCGCCGACGAACCGGCGCTGCTTCAGGACATCACCCGCAACTCGATGCGGGAATCGCTGGCAGCGCTGGCGATGCTCTCGGAGCCCAGCGCTCCGCCGCAGATCGTGCGCTCCGGCGAGACTTCGCTGGAGGCCCTGACCCGCGAATTGCTGCGACCCGCGCTTGCCGAGTGGCTGGACAAGAACCTGCCGCCGATGGTCGAACGCCTGGTCGCTGCCGAAATCGCGCGGATCGTCGGCAAGAAGGGCTGATATCGCGGTTCGGACTGGACCATCGGCACGCGGCTTCCTACCTCCCAGCCATGGCCAGACCCGATCCCGCGCTGCTCGATACCGCGCGCTACCCGTTTTCCTGTCAGATCGAACCGCGCTTCGGTGATCTCGACATGAACATGCACATCAACAACGTCGCCATGGCAGGGATGCTGGAAGATGCCCGCGTGCGCCTGTTTCGCCAGGCCGGCGGACACCGGCACTTGCCCGGCCTCTCGACGATGGTGGCCAGCATCGCGATCGAATACCTGGGAGAGACGCATTACCCCGATACGGTAACCGTCCTCGGCGCGGTCGAGCGGATCGGAAGAACCAGCCAGGAAATCATCCAGGTGGTGACCCAGCAGGGCAAGCCCGTGGTCTTTGCACGCACCGTCGTGGTCATGGTCGGGCCCGAAGGTCCGGCCCCGCTGACTCCCGGCTACCTCGAAGCCGCCGCGCCGTGGATGCTCCGCCCATGACCGCTTTCGCATCGGACATCGCTCGGGCCAGCGAAGCGCTCGCCAAGGCCGGCGGCGATGCGATCGAGCGCCACATCTTCATCTGCGCCGAACCCCAGAAGGGCGAGTGCTGCGCGCCGGCACAGGGCGCGGCCTCGTGGAAATATCTGAAGAAGCGCCTCAAGCAGCTGGGCCTCGATGGTCCCAGGCGCGCGGAAGGCGGCGGCGGGGTGGCGCGTACCAAGGCGGATTGCCTGCGCATCTGCTTCGCCGGTCCCGTTGCGGTCGTCTGGCCGGACGGCGTCTGGTATCACTCCTGCACCGAAGACGTGCTGGAGAAGATCATCCAGCAACATCTCATCGGCGGCCAGCCGGTGGAGGAATTCCGGCTGCGACCCGCCGTTCCCGGTCAGGCCTGATCGTCGTCGAGGGGATCGACGATCGATTCGTCGTGCCCGGTACCGCTGGAAAGGAAGGCCAGCCCCATCAGGGCGGATGCCAGCAGCATCGTGAACCCGATTCCCAGCGCCGCCGCGATATAGAAGTGGACGGAAACCATCCCGTTGGACCGATAGAGCAGGATCACCGAAGCGATCACCAGCGCCACCGTCACCGTCATCATGTAAAGCATGATGCGGCGATAGCGCGCCCAGGCATGAGCGGCTTTCGCGGGATCCTCCAGGGGCGAACGGGGTATCATCCGGCCCATTTGCGCCTTCGCGGGCCTGCTCGCAAGGGACTCGTGGCAGATCGCCAAGGGCTGTGATATCCTTGCCCGGACAAGCCCCGGAAGAGGGCGTGGGAGCAGCGGGTCGAAGACCCGATACGGGAGATTGCGAAGATGACGATCGAGCGGATCATCGCCGGCCGAGAGGCCGTTATCACCTGCCAGGCCGATTGCACCGTCAGCGAGGCCTCCTCGATTCTGGCCGAACGGCGGATCGGGGCATTGCCGATCTTCGATGGAGACAGCCTGGTCGGGATCTTTTCCGAACGTGACCTGATCTACCGCCTGCGCGAATTCGGCCCGAGCGTGCTGGGCATGCAGGTCAGTGAAGTCATGACCACACCGCCGCTCACCGTGGAGCCATCCGCCAGCGCATTGGCTGCCCTGGCGCTGATGACCAGGCGCCGCGTCCGTCACTTGCCGGTGATGGTGGAAGGCCGCATGATCGCCTTCGTGTCCATCGGCGACATCGTGAAGTACCGATTGGAAAAAGTGGAATCGGAAGCGGCGGCGATGCGGGACTATATCCAGACGGCGTGATCGGCCGCGTCGTTCGAAAGCCGATTTGGCGGCGTCTGGCGTCTCCCGCGCCTTGCCGCAGGGGCAGGGGAGGCCTACATCGCTGGCATGGACCAGCAAACCGTCACACTCAGCCCTTCGGCCGCCTCGCGCGTGGCCGCCATTGCCGAAAAGCAGGGAAAGCCGGCGATTCTTCGCCTCTCGGTGGAGGGTGGCGGCTGTTCGGGCTTCCAATACAAGTTCGGTCTGGCCGATGCCCCCGAAGCGGATGATACCGTTGCGGAAACCGATGGCGTGCGGCTGGTGGTCGATTCGGTCAGCCTCGATCTCGTGAGCGGCTGCATGGTGGACTACGTCGAATCGCTCGGCGGCGCGGCCTTCCGCGTCGAGAATCCGCAGGCGGCGGCAGGGTGTGGGTGCGGTTCGAGCTTCTCCGTATGAAGAAGATCGCCACGTTCAACATCAACGGCGTAAAGGCCCGGCTTCCCCGCCTGCTCGAATGGCTGGAAGAAACCCGCCCGGCCGTCGCCTGCCTCCAGGAGATCAAGAGCCAGGACGAAGGCTTCCCGATCACCGAGTTCGAGAAGATCGGCTACAAGGGCATCTGGCACGGCCAGAAGGGCTTCAACGGCGTCGCCATCCTGGCAGACGGCGAAATGCCGGTCGAGGTCCAGCGCGGACTGGACGGAGAGCCCGAGGACGAACACTCGCGCTACCTAGAGGCGAACGTCTTCGGCCTGCGAGTGGTCTGCATCTACCTGCCCAACGGCAATCCGGTGCCCGGGCCCAAGTTCGACTACAAGCTGCGCTGGATGGACCGCCTGCGCCGCCGCATGGATGCGATCAAGGCTGAGGAAGTGCCAGCCATCGTCACCGGCGATTTCAACGTGATTCCCACCGACAACGACGTCTGGTCGCCGCCGGCCATGGCCGCCGATGCACTCATGCAGCCGGAATCGCGCGATGCCTATTTCCGCTTGCTGGGCGACGGCTGGACCGATGCCATTGCCACGCACAATCCGCGCGGCGGCATCTGGACCTTCTGGGA